>CADBPS010000132.1 GCA_902796575.1 uncultured Methanobrevibacter sp.
AGTCCTATGGTGTAATGGCAATCATACGAGTCTCTGGAACTTGTGACTCCGGTTCGACTCCGGATAGGACTATTTCCTTATTTTTTTTTGATAGAATCTTTTTACTAACTGTTTTTAAGAATTTAATTTTAAATGATGGGTTAGACTAAGTAATAATGTAATTATACTCTGTCCAACCTGCACCAGTGAATATTGAATAATGCTAACGTGAAGATATTATTGATTCCAAAGACTGTATAACTGACTGTATTAATCTGAGAAAAATAACATTCCAATTTCAAAAAGAATATATTACACAATTAATATAGTATGCATGTTATAAAAACCATGTAAAAATGAGGTATGATAATATAAACATCAATAGAGAAAAATCTTTAATTCGCTCTGATGATCTTGATAAAATTGCTATTGATGATATTGAACATAAATCTAAGGTTAGAATTGGATTCAGTGAATTTTCCATAAACTTATATAATAATACTAAAAATAAAATTTTAAAAGAACTAAATGCTAGTGAAGAAGACTGGAATAATTATAAATGGCAATTAAAAAATCGCATTAGCAGTGTTGACGAAATTTCAAACTACATTGATCTTACAAGAGAGGAATATGAAAATATAAAAAATGTCTCCGAAGAATACCGGTTTGCAATAACTCCTTATTATTTTTCATTAACTGACTTTGATAATCCCAATTGTCCTATAAAATTACAGTCCTTTCCAGATATCAGGGAATTGGAAGATGGTGGACAATTGGATCCAATGAATGAAGAACAGTCTAATCCATCAGGACGGATAACCAGAAGATATCCCAATAAGCTGATTATTAACGTTACAAACGCATGTCCAATGTACTGCAGGCACTGTCAGCGCCGCAGATTAATAGGTAAGTTTGATAAAAACACTTCCAGAGAAGATATCAATGAATCAATTGAATTCATTAAAAATAATAAAACATTAAGAGAAGTGCTGATCACCGGAGGGGATGCGTTATTGCTGAGTAATAATCATCTGGAAAGAATATTTAATGAACTGTCACAAATCAGTCATGTTGAAGTAATAAGAATCGGTACAAGAGTGCTTGCAACACTTCCGTTTAGAATAGATGATGAACTGGCCAGTTTACTGGGAAAATATAAAGTTCAGCTTTCAACACAGTTCAATCATGCATCAGAAATTACTCTTGAGGCCGTTCAGGCAATTGATTTGCTGGTAGACCATGGGGTGCTTGTCAGAAATCAGATGGTGCTGCTGCATAATGTTAATGATGATATGTATTGCATTCAAAAGACAAATGAAGAACTGCAGAAGTACCGTGTAATTCCATATTATCTCTTTCATCCAAAAGATGTGAAAGGCATCGGCCACTTTCAGGTTGATATTGACAAAGGCCTTGAAATCATGAAACATCTGGAAGGTAGAACAAGCGGTATGTGCAAACCGACATATGTGTATAATTCGCCCGGTGGACTTGGTAAAGTGCCTTTAGTGCCACTGCAAAATATTGAGCCTGTAGAAAATGGTTATAAGTTCACCACATGGGAAAACAGGATTTTTACTAAAAATTTTGATGATTAATCAGTTTTAGATTTAGCATTTAATGTTCAATTAGTATGTATCTCAAAAATATGTGGTTATAAAAACATTAAAATCATGGCAGGTTAGTGTATGAATGAAAATTTTGAACCAACATTACTTCCGTTTAATAAGAACATAACTGACAATTGCGAAATTCTTTATGAAAGCATTTCAATAAACAAATCATTGATTGATAAACTATGTGATAAAGAGGATTTAGAGTCTTATTCATGTTTTTTGACAGCTGTTGTCATTGTTTTAACAAAATATACCAACAGCGAAAATATTTTTATTTTAACAGACATCAATTCCAATGAGGTTCCGTTAATTGTCAATGATAAAAACAGAAGTCAGAGTGTTGCCGATTATATGGATAACATTGAGAAACTTTTAAATCAACCGGTTAATCATGCTGATATTTCTGAATCTCGTTTTAACTTTATTTACAATAATGATAATCTTCATGAATATTTTAACACTACTTTATCTGTTGGCGAAAATTCTAATTCTTATGTCCTGAAATTAAAATTTGATGCATGTAAATACACCCATTATTATATTAAATCTTTTTTAAGAAGTATCAAAAAGGTAATTAATCGATTTATTGAAGAGGGAATCAGTCGGCTTAAAATTGAAGACATTAAACTTAGAGATGAAAATCCGCTTCCTGAGTTTGAAAATGTAGAGATTCCTCTTGTAAATGAATTATTTGAAAATCAGGTTAATAAGAAACCTGAAAAAATAGCTTTGACTACTTCAGCCGGAAGTTATACATTCAGGCAGCTTAATGATGAGGCCAACAAAATAGCTAATGCTCTAATTAAAATGGGGATTGAAAAGGGAAGCAAAGTATCATTTATGCTTCCAAGGGATTTTATTCTTATTGCTACTTTTCTGGGAATTATTAAGGCAGGATGTATAGCTATTCCACTTGACATCAGTTTTCCGGATGAAAAAATAAAATATATCCGACAGAATTCCAACTCAAAATATATAATTACATATGAGTCTGTTGAAGGTGCAATAAATCCATCGGATTTAATTAACGGGACTGATACAAGTTTTCCTGAAGTTTCATTAAAAGCGGATGACTACTGCTGTATTCTTTATACTTCAGGTTCAACAGGAAATCCCAAAGGGGTTGTTATAAGTCATAAAGGTGTCTCTAATCTATGCAATGTACATTTTAAAGGGAATTTTAA
Organism: uncultured Methanobrevibacter sp.; assembly: GCA_902796575.1. Lineage (GTDB taxonomy): Archaea > Methanobacteriota > Methanobacteria > Methanobacteriales > Methanobacteriaceae > Methanocatella. Next base: position 2,780 of record CADBPS010000132.1, read on the forward strand.
TAGTATTTTATCACTTTCTTCCATTGCTTTTGATATTTCTGAATCAGATATGTTCACCTGTTTATGTAATGGGAATAGGCTGATTTTTGCAAATGATGATGAGATTGAGGATATTATACTTTTATCTCATTTGATTGAAAAAACAAAGCCTGAATTCATCAGTTTAACTCCCACAAGATTGTCTTCTTATATGGAAGTTCCAGAATTCTGTGATGCGCTGAATCATCTAAAAGCGATTAGTTTAGGTGGAGAACTCTTTAGAAAGAATATGTTCTATTCAATTAAAAAACATGCTGATATTGATATCTATAACAGTTACGGACCCCTTGAAACTACTTTCACGTCAAATGCCAAACATATTAAAAACCCTAATTTTATCGGTGTTGGAAAATCTTTTACAAATTACATAACTGAAGTCAGAGATATCGACGGGAATCTGCTTCCTTATGGCGTAATAGGCGAATTATATATTGGCGGAATCGGTGTGAGTAAAGGTTATTATAATTTGGAAGATAAAACAGAGGAATCATTTATTTCAATTAACGGTATTCCTTATTACAAAACTGGAGACTATGCGGTTCAGCTTCCTTCGGATGAAATAGTTATTAAAGGAAGAATGGATAATCAAATAAAATTGAGAGGTCAAAGAATTGAACTCGGTGAAATTGAAAATGTAATGGCTAAGTATCCGGATGTTAATAAAGTTGTGGTTATTGTTCAGAATTTAAATGATAAAAATCATTTATGCGCATATTTTACTTCTAAAAGTACAGTTAATACATCAGATTTAAAAGCATATATGGGGAGAATTCTATCTCCTTATATGATTCCTACATTTTTAATCCAGCTGGATGAAATTCCCGAAACTCCAAACGGTAAAACCGATAAAAAAATGCTGCCTAAACCTGAAATAACTACTGAAAATATATCTCCTGATAATAATATTGAAAGAAAAATTCTTGAATTTTCCAAAAAAATCTTAGTTAATGAGGAATTTGGAGTTACTGACAACTTATTCCAGTTAGGTTTTACTTCCCTGACATTAATGCGACTGAATTCGGATATTTATCATGAATTTAAAACAACACTGAAACATGCGGATTTAATGAACAATCCTTCAATAAGGCAAATATCAAAAATAATTAAAAATACCCCTTCATCAGATGAAATTGAAACAATTGAATCTGCCGCTTCCAACACATACCCTATGTCTTCCCAGCAGAAAAGACTGTACGTTCTCTACCGTCAAAATCCGACCTTAACCAACTATAATCTGCCGAAGTTAAAAAAATTTAAAAAAGCTATTGATGTTAAAAAACTTGAAGATGCAGTCAATAAGGTAATAGGCTGTGAAGAAATACTTAGAACCTCATTTGATGTGGAAAATGGGGAATATATACAGAAAATCCATGAAAAAAGACCAGTTCATATTGATTTTATTGAAGCAGACGGGGATATTGAAAAAATATTTCATCAGTCAGTAAGTCCGTTCAATCTTGAAAGAGACCCTCTGATTAGAATAAAAGTCATTGAATTTGAAGGCGAAAATTATGTCTTCAGAGATATGCACCATATTATATGCGATCGAATTACCAGTGATTTATTATATGCTAAAATCAGAGATGCATATAATAACAAAGCAATTTCTACAGCTGATGTTCAATATAAAGATTATGTCTTTTGGGTTCAAGAAAAGCAGGCTAAAGAGGCAGATTACTGGAAAAATAAAAAGATTTCAAACCGTGGAAGTGAACTGTTTGCAGATTTTAAAAGACCATCTGTTCAAAGTTTCAACGGCAAAACAATTGCCCGCAGTGTAGATATAAAAGCTATAGAAAAACTGGCTAAAAAGAATAGTACAACAATATACAAGCTGTTGCTTCTGCAGTTTATTGTTCTTATTCACAAATACAGCGGCGAAAATATTATTCAGATTGGAACTGTAACAAGCGGAAGAACCCATCCGAAACTGGATGAAACTTTAGGAATGTTTGTAAATACGCTGCCGTTTATTCAAAACGTATCTGGTGATGATACTTTAAAAGAAACATTAATGAAAACTGAAAAGGAACTGGCTGATTTATTTGCCAATCAAAATTATTCGGTTGAGAAGATAATTGAAGACCATAAAATATCAACTGATGCTTCCCGTAATCCCCTGTTCAGCATAGTGTTTATACAAAATACATCTTCCGGTTTTGGCAGTGATTTAAACTGGGAAGGATCCAAATTCGATTTAACTTGCACATTAAAAAATAGCCTGTCCAGTTTAACTATTGAATTTGATTATAATACTGATTTATATGCCTTTGAAAAAATCAACAGCTTGTTTAATCATTACATTAATTTAATCGAAAATATTGACCAGAATATGGATAAAAAAATAGCTGATATCAGTATTTTATCGCCAGCAGAAGAAAAAAGGATTCTAGAAATGTCCGGTGATGATTGGGATATAAAACCGGATTCCATATTAACTTTGCTGAAAAGACAAATACGGAAAAATCCTGCACAGACAATACTTTCAGATTATAAATCTTCACTTAACTATCATGATTTTGATTTAAAAACAAATAGCCTTGCAAATTATCTGAAAGATAATTTCAATGTTGAAAAACAGGATAAAATTGTATTAATAGCTAATCGCAGTATAGAATCTGTTCTTGCTTTTTACAGTATTTTAAAATTGAATGCAGTCTATGTTCCTGTTAATCCGTCAGCTCCCGAAAAACGGATACGCCATATTATTGGAGAGGTTAATGCAAAAGCAGTACTGACAAATAGGGATTTGGATATTGATGATGCTGATATTGTTGATTTAAATCAAAAGTCATTATATTCCTATGATAATCATGAACCTGAATTATCATCCCTTCCTGAATTATGCATACTTCATACCTCAGGCACTACAGGCATTCCAAAAGGAGTGCAGATTACACATGAAAATATTGAAAACTTTTTAATCAGTGCCCAAAATCACTTTTACGATGAAGATATTGAAGTTTTTTATCATACTACAAATATAGGATTTGATACATCGTTATTTGAGATTATCTTTTCCCTGTTAAATGGAATTCAGCTTTATGTAATTGATGAAAATTATGATTTTACACATGTTCCAAATAATATTTTAAATCAAAAATCAATGATTAATACAGTTCCGTCTAAAATGAATCTCTTTTTAACCCTTCCGAATTTTGAAAATATTATGAAAAATCTGGGACAGTTAATACTTGCCGGTGAAGCCCTAAACGAAAAATTAGTAAAAGAAATTCACAAAAATTATAATCCTGTCATTTATAATGCATACGGTCCATGTGAGGCCACAATATTTGCAAGCATCAAAAAAGTTGGTTCTGGTAAAATTACTATCGGAAAAGCAAATATCAATACTCATATTTACATTTTAAATAATGAAAAACAGTTATGTCCAGTAGGTATCCCTGGAGAGCTGTGCATCGGAGGAAAACAGGTTTCTAAAGGTTATTTAAATAGACATGACGAAACAAACAGGTATTTCATTGACAATCCATTTGATGAAGGCATATTATACTGCAGCGGTGATTTGGCATATATTGACAGTGAAGGAGAAATAAATTTCATTGGAAGGAAAGACTCACAAATTAAAATTAACGGTCAGAGAATTGAAATTGATGAAATTAATAAACAGATTGAACAGAATGAAGATATAATCCAGGCTGTTACTGTTGCAAATTCCAAAAAAACACAATTATATTCTTATATTGTAAGTGATAAAATTATTGACACTCGAGCTTTACTGAACAATTTGGAAACAGTACTGCTTCCGTTTATGGTTCCGGCTTCAATAATACAGATAAAATCTGTTCCGTTAAACAGCAACGGGAAAATTGATACTGAGAAATTACCTCATCCTAAAAAAACTAAGCATAATTATGTCCCGCCGACAAATGATACTGAGAAAGCTATTGTTAAAATTTGGGAAAAGATTCTGGACGTTAAACAGGTTGGAATTAATGATAATTTCTATCATCTCGGTGGAGATTCCATTAAAGCTATCCGTATTGTTTCTTTACTTCAAAATGAAGGCATTTTTTCCAGTCCAAGAGATATTTTAAATTATAAAACCCCTTATTTAATTGCTCAAAATGTTGCAGATAAAAAAGATTCATCTTATGAATCTGCAGAGGGTATTTTTGATCTGCTTCCTATTCAAAATTACTTCTTTGATTACATTAAAAGAAATGATTATACTCAGGAGTTTATTCTGGAATCCAAAATGGATCTTGACATTAATTTGATTCAAAAGGCCTTGGACGAGCTGACAAATCTTCATGATATGTTAAGGGTGAAATTCAGCTCTGAAAATGGAAATCCCATGCAGGAAGTAAGGCCATTGAATACTAGGATTTGTGAAGTTAATGAATTTGAAATAAATGATGATTTGGCTGATGGGATTTCAGAAATCATCATAAATGCTAAAAATTCACTTGATATTTATAATAAGCTGATTGATGTCAGTCTTGTTTACCATGACAATAAATCTTATCTTGTTTTTGTTATTCATCATTTAATTGTTGACGGTGTAAGTTGGAGTATTATACTGGATGATTTAACCTATATCTACAATAATCTGGCTTCAGATAACAGATTTAATTTTTATTCATGTGAATCCTGGCTTGAAGATATCAGGACTTTAGCAGCGGATATTTTAAATGAAGATGATGCTTTTGATGATTCTGCCATAATATGTCCTTTATCCGAACCTCAATTAGCTGTTTATCTGGATGAGAAAGTCAACAGTAAAAATACTGCATACCTCACATACAAACTGATTGACTGCGGTGTGAACAAATCACTTGATGAAATTGAAAGGGCAATTTTATCAGTTATTGACAAACATCCAATTTTAAAAGCAAGAATAGCTGATAATGAGATTTTACCACTTTTAATCTGTGATTCATCTCCTGATATTGATGTAACTTCAGATAATGATATATCCAATCTCATGAAAGCGTTCGATTTGGAAAAATCACTTTCACGTTTTTGCATTATTGATAATGACAGACAAAAAAGCATATTATTTGAGGCACATCATGTTATTAATGATGCCTGCGGATGTAAAATAATTGAAGATGATTTAATTTCTGCTTTAAATTCTGATTTGGATGATGCTGTTGATTTAGGTTTTCTTTATGCCAGTTATGATTCTTTCAAATCCCAGTTTGAACCAGAATATGAATCGGCGCATGAATTCTACACTAAATATCTTGAAGATACTGATAAACTTGATGTATCACTAAATTATGTTGGTGATTCGGGCTTTGTTTCACTGCCTATCAGTGATGTTAAATGTCATGTCGAGAATTTCACAAGAAACATCGGAATCACTGAAGGTAATTTCTTAAATGCAGTTTTTGCATATACTTATTCATGCTTTACAGATTCTGATAAAGTTTACTTTAATTTTACCGAACATGGTCGCCACAAAGATTATGCTCAAAATGCAATATCCATGTTTACCCGAACGGTTCCTGTTCTTGCAGACTTCAAAAAAGATAATGTTAAGGAATATTTAAGCTATTTTTCGAATCTGGCATTGGATTCAATGTTAAATGATATTTATCCATTCAGATTGCTTGCATCTGAATTCAATCTAAACAATAATGTTATGTTTGAGTATAATTTTGATTTGAATGATGTGTCTGATTTAAAAAATAATCTTGTTATACGAAAAACACTTACTGATCCTATTTCTGATTTGTTATGCGTTGTTAATGATATTGATGACGGTTATGTTGTAGCTGTAACCCATTCAGATAAATTCTCCTCAGATGCTGCAGTCTGTTTTGTTAAGGCATATGCGGATATATTAACTCAGATGTTTGATAAAAAGATGCTGTCTGATATTTATTGCTCTGAAATTGAAAATTTAAAGCTATTGAAAACTATAAACAAAACTGAGCCTTCTTCAGATTATAGGGATAATTCATCAGTATATTTCCCGGATAATATTGATTATGTTGCTCCTACAAATAAAGTAGAAAAGATAATTGCAGATGCATTTGAGGTAGTGTTTAATCAAAAAGGCATTGGATTAAATGATGACTTTATATATCTTGGTGGAGATTCTATTATGGCAATTCGTGTTGCTTCATTGCTTAATCAAAATAATATTTCCTGTCCCGCCAGAGATATATTAAATTTTAAAACTCCCTATAAGATAGCTCAAAATATTATCAATACCGGAGAAATTTCCCATGTTTTTATTGAAAACAACCTGGAGATTACAGTTAAGGAGGATTTAATAAATATTTATCGTAAATTTAATAATGAGAATGCTTTTAATCTCAACGGATCATATTCCTATAAAAAATGGATTGGTGATGTGAAAGAACTGGTTAATAATATTTCTCCAGAAGAAAAGCAGCACTGGAGTGAAGTTAACAAGTTATTGGATGACTCACAAATTAAGGGAACTGCAGAGAGATTTCACTTTAAAGTCAGTGCGGATTATGACGCTGAAAATTTATTAATGCTATCTGAAGAAGAATACTGGGCTTTAGCAATAGCAAGAGCATATAAAAAGACATATGGTGATGATATTATATTCAATCGTGAATCTTATGGTCGTGATGAAAGTATTGCAGATGTTTACAGAACTGTAGGATGGTTCACTACTCAATATCCTGTGCCTGTCCATATCAGCGGTAACTATGATAGTCTTTCTCTTGTTGGGGATGTTTATAAACTCAAAACTGCATTTAAAGAGATTATGAATTTAGGTTTGAACTATACCTCATTGATTTATATTAATGATGAATTTGAGTATAAACACTGTCCTGTTACCTTCAATTTTTTAAGTACAGAATTTGCATTTGAAAATAAGATGTTTAAATCTCTTAATCATAAATTCTTTAGAGATGAGGAAGCCGATGGGGAGGTTTATGGTGCTGCTTTTAATATCAATCGTGGAGATGATGTTTATTCAATTAGTGGAAACTATGCAAAAAATACTTTTATTGATGATAATTTTAAAGAATTTATTGAAAACATTAAATCTGAATTAAAATTCATAGCAGATTATGATTTTAAAGATGAAAATATTATTTGTGCTTTGTGCGAACCACAATTAGAAGTTTATTTCAATGAAAGAAATTATGATATGGGAAATGCCTATTCCACAATGGAAAGTGTTAAATGTCCATCCTGGATGTCAATAGATGAAATTAAAAATTCAATTCATGCATTAATCAATAACCATCCTGTTTTAAAAGGTCGCATTATAGATAATGAAGATATGCCTCTTATGATTTGTGACAGCTATCCTTTAATTGAAATCACTGATACTGATGATTATTCAACTTTGATGACTCCTTTTAATCTGGAAAAATATCTGGCCCGTTTCTTTATTATTGACGGAAAGGACTTTAAATATATAGTTTATGATGTTCATCACATCATTAATGATGCTACAGGTTTCAATATAATTAAAAATGATTTAATAGCTGCTTTCGAAGGTAATCTGGATGATAATATTGATTTAGGTTTTGTTTATGCCAGTCGCGATTCTTTTGAGTCCAAATTTGAACCAAGTTACGAATCGTCACATGAATTTTATAAAAAACAGTTTACTGATATAAATGAAGCTGATTCAATGCAAAAAGATTTAAACGGAGCCCGTGGAACTGTTTCACTTCCAGTCCGAGGAATCAAAGATAGTGTTGGGAACTTTGTTCGAAATAATAATATTACTGAGGGTACTTTCTTGAATGCTGTATTTGCATATGCCTACTCCTGTTTTACAGGAAGCAGAAAAGTCTGTTATAATTTTGTAGAACATGGACGTCATGAGACATATACTCAGGATTCTTTGGGAATGTATGCCCGTACAACTCCTGTTCTTGTAGACTGTAATCAGAGCACCGTTAAAAATTATCTGGATTATTTCTCAAATCTTATTTTAAATTCAATGTCCAATAATGACTATCCATTCAGATTGCTTGCAAATGAATTTAATTTAAATAATACCGTATTATTTGAGTATAATTTTGATTTAAATGATGTGTCTGACATCAAAGAGGATATTATTGTAAAAGAAACATCCAAAGACAGTTTTTCAGACTTTTTCTGTGTGATAAATGACCTGGATGACGGATTTGTTATTCATATAAATCATTCGGACATGTTTTCCAAAGACACTGCTTTTTGTTTTGCTGAATTATATGCTCAAATCCTCTATCAAATGCTGAATAAGAAAAATTTAGAAGATATTAACTTTTGTTGAGTTCTTCAAGGTGGAGTTTTGCGTTAAGTCTTTTTCTAAAGACAATTAGAAATGCTGCTGCGGCAAGACTTGTAACTACAAATATCAGGAAATAACTCATCAGTCCGTTAACTGGAACATTATGAATAAACTTCACCTCCACATCTATTGGAAAATTTGAAGATATTATTCCAGAAATAAACATTGCTATGGAACGTGTTGCTGTATATAACCCAAAGAACACTGAATAGTATTTTTCAGGTGCTAAACTACCCACCATTGAATAACCGGCAATTGCAAAATAAATTTCAGATACAACTATGAAGAATTCAAAAGCAATAATCCAAATTAAATTAATTTCATCTATCGCACCCGTATCAATGAAATAACCTGCAGAGGCAAGAATAACAAAACAAAATGCCATAAACAATATTGAAATTGTTGATCTGTTGACGAATCCTAAATCGATACCTCTCTCTTTCACTTTAGTGTTGATTTTTATAAATATCGGACTTAAAATTAAAACAAATATTGGATTGAGCATGTAAAAAGCCTGCACAGGGATTGAATAAAAGCTAACATCTCTTTCAACATAATCTGTTATAAAAAATACTAAAGATAAGCCGGTTTGTGAATATGCAACTCTATATAAAATAATTACTACAAGAAAAACTAAAAATACCATCATCCTATCTTTTTCATGTGGATTTAGGGAATTATTAAAAAGTTTTCTTCTCTGTCTTAAATTTAAACTGTTAATTTCCAATATGCTTTTATTTGATATGTGGCTGAGAATTTTATTGGATACATTCCTTATAGAATCTGAAGAACTGGTATCCTTCATTGGATTACCGTCATTATCAACCAGATATTTATTTTTGAATAACCTGAAGCTAATAAGACCAATGGTTAAAATAGCGGCAAATACAAAAAAAGCCACTGTGTATAATTCAAAATTTTCATCCCCAACTATCAGGCTTGTTATAATTGATCCGATTAAAACACCAATATTTAAAACAGGATAATAAATAGAGAATCCTTTTATTCTTGAATCTTCATTATTATTAACGGAATTTATTATGTGTGTAATTGAAAGAGTGGAAAAACTTGTTCCTAAAGCTAAAAAGAATAATCCAGTGAAATATGTTATTGTCTGTGTGTTAAATACAGGCGTATCATAGGTAATAGTGCTTGGATGATAAAATGAGGCTGCAAATCCCAATAATATCTGACTTATAATCATTGAAATAAATCCCATAGTCAGAGCAGTAGATTTATTAAGGTATTTATCTGAGATATATCCTATTAAAATTGGCAAAAGATATGCAAAACCGTAATAATATGCATAAATATTTGATGACAATGGAATTGAAAAATTTAAAACATCAAGCAAGAATAAAACAAAAATTGAACTTATTCCATACTCTGCAATAGATGATGTTATTGAAATTGAAGAAATGAAATAGCTTCCCTTCATATTTTTGCTTTCTTCGCTCATATAGTATGTTTTATTTAAAGTTATTATTTAATTTTTTCAATTTATAAAAATTTTTTCAATGTCGTCAAGTTGGTGAATTTTGATTCATAATTTTTTCTCCTTTATTTTACGTTATTTTATGTTTATTATGTTGGTTGA
>CADBPS010000133.1 GCA_902796575.1 uncultured Methanobrevibacter sp.
TATTGTTATTCACGGATTCTTAGGAAGATTACTTGAAGGATTTGTCCTTGAAGGTATCGTAGAAGATCCTGAAGACAGTGGTGTTGTTTTCCCAGGTAAATATATTAAATACACTGGTGATATTGGTCTTAATGGTAAAGGTTCTCTTTACTTAGATGCTGAAGCTAACAAAGAAAAATTAGCATCATATGGAGAACTTGACGACGAATATACATCTATCAGGGAATACAGGAATTTATAATTCCTTTCCTTTTTTTATTTTTTTGATTGTATGGTGATTTGAATGGCACAGGAACTCTTGTTAAGTGTTGATGATGCAATTGAATATGTAAGAAACAATGTAAAAGTGGGAGATACTCTGGAAATTTCTTACAATCGTATTTTTGCTCCGGGTGAAGTGCTAAGTATCATTGAAGAAGATGAAGTAACTGGTGAAGGACTCAGAGTTAATTTGCAGTTAAACGGTGAGATTTTAAATCAGGCCGTTGAAATTGATTTTAAAGAAATATATGATGATTTGCTTGAAATGAATCACATTACTGATGATGAAGAAATTACTATTGAAATAGATTTTTAACTCTTTTTTTATTGATTTTTTATTTTGTTTTAAATATTACGAACAAATAAGATTTTTTTTGGGGAATTATTATGAAAAGCTTGTCATTATCCACTGAAGATGCTGTTAAGTACTTAAAAGAAAATGTTAAAATACATGATACCTTGGAAATTGCTTACAACAGAATTTTTGCTGAAGGTGAAATTTTAAATATGGATTTTTCACAATATTTTGGAAAACCTGGATTTAAAATGCTGATGTCTCTTGATGAAACACACCTGGATCCAACAATTGAAATAGATGTTTTAGAAATTCAGGATGATATTATAGAGTTTACACATACTCCTCGCGACGGCGGGGAAGTAGTGGATGTAACTGTTATTTAATATTTTACAGTTCAAGCATCTCTTCAAAAGGCATTATTTTAGTGTCTGCTTTAACTTCAACATCTATTCCTTTTTCTTTAATAGCTGAAATTATATTGAGTCCACTTTCGGTTACAACACTAAAATTGTAGTTATCTGCTTTTGCATTATATGTCAGTTCTCTAGGTTTACCTATTTTATATATTGAAAATCCTATTTTTGACAGTTTATCAAGGAAATCTATACTGTAATCTCTTGCTATGTATGGAATTTCTTTTATACTGGCTAGTAATCTGTTTGGACTGGCATCTTTTGTTATTGATGTCATATTTTTTGCAATAAATATTTTGTGAGGGTCAATTGTTGAACCGTTATAGGATATCAGTTCAACGAAAAGATGTGGTTCTGTTAATTCCAGCAGTCCTCCATATTTTGGCGTCGATTTAATTCCGTTTTTTATAAGCATTCCGTCTATGCTCAGACTGCATATTGTTGCAATTCCAATCATGTTTTCATCTGTCGGGTGGTTAATAAGATTATAAAACGGATTAATGTATGTCGGATAATTTTTATATGTTTCTTCCATTATTGACAGTGCTTCTTCCTTATTTTCCTTATCAATATAAGATATGTTAGCTATTATATTTCCCGATTTTTTTCCAACATCAAGATTTACCTGCTGAATCAGGTTCCATGATTTTGAAAGTATAAATGGTATTTTTGAGTTTTCATTATTTTTTATGGTTTTTAAAAGGTAATTTGTATTTTTTGTTATTGGTTTAAGGTTTTTAAAGTTTTCCAGCTCTTCTCCTATCTTTATATCTATTTCATATCCAAGTTCCTGAGCTGCACAGAATGGTGTTACTCCGCCCAGTATTGTTATTCCTACCATGTCATCAGGTATTGGTATTCCAAGGGTGTTTTCCCCTTCATTTGATATTGAGATGCACCCGTTCATTCCAATACTTTTCAGTTTGTCTATTATCTGTGTGCTTTTATCTCTTGCAACACCGGGTATCAGCCTGAAATTTGCAGGTATGTATCCGGTTCCTTCATTTATTACCTCTAGAATTGAGGTCATTCCCTGAGCTATAAATGCATCCAGAGGGGTTATTGATGTTTTATTATAGGATATCAGTTCTTTGAAGGATATTGCATGATAATCTTCTATTTTAAGAAGTCCCCCGTATAACGGCTGGGTTGCTATTCCTTCATTGAGGAGTATTCCGTCAATTGTTGTTCCGCATATTGTTTTTATCTCTATGGCATTTTCAGTTTTACCTCTATTTAAATTAATGTAAGGGCTAACAGAAAGGCCATTTTCAAAAATTGTTTTAATTATATTATAGCTATCTTCATTATAAATGGTTGATGTGTTTACTACAACATTTCCGGTTTTGTTCATATAGTTGAAGTCAGTTAAATATATTAATTCTTCGAATTTTGAGTAGATGAAATCGACCTGATCGTATACCAGTCCTTTTTCGAGCTTTTCCCTACCTAAATCTGTGATTTGCCTTCCGGAATAGCCCATTTTCTTTGTGTATCCCTTCTCATCAAGTATCTGCATATGGTATCTTACAGCACGTTCACCTAAATTGAAACCCTTGTTTCTTAATTCGTCAGCTATTATTTTAGATCCTATTGCTTTGTTCTGTTTGTTCAGTATTCTTAAAATTTCAATCATTCTGTGTTCTGATTCCGACATGGTAGTTCCTTTTTTTTAAAATAAAAATTTAATATTTAGATTTAAATATCTAAATATTTTCTCTGTTCGTATCCGAATACCTGAACTCTGTATTCGTCCCATTCCTTGTATTTAAGTTCCAGGAATTTTTCACTTATGTGGTTTCCAAGTGCTTTCAGAATAAGAGGGTCTTCTTCAAGTGCATGATACGCTTCCCATAAACTTGTAGGTAAAACTTTTATTCCCATTGCTTCCCTTTCCTCTTCGGTCATCTGGTATATGTCCTGTTCTATCGGTTCTCCAGGATAGATTTTATTTACAATTCCGTCTATTCCGGCTTCAAGCATTACTGTAAATGCCAGATAAGGGTTACATGCAGGGTCTGGAGATCGGTATTCGATACGTGTTGCTTTTCCTCTTGCAGCAGGTACTCTGATTAATGCTGATCTGTTTCTAAGACCGTATGCTCTGTATACTGGAGCTTCATATCCTGGTACAAGACGTTTATATGAGTTTACTATAGGGTTTGTTATTGCTGTAATTGCTGGGGCATGTTTTAATAATCCTCCCATAAAGTGAATCGCATCTTTTGAAAGTCCGCTTTCGCTGTCGGCACTATAAAATAGATTTTTATCCCCTTTGAATACAGACTGGTGACAGTGCATTCCGCTTCCGTTTACTCCGAAGAACGGTTTCGGCATGAATGTTACCCTGTAGTCCATCTGGTCGAATGTTGCCATATTATCAACAATAGCTTTAATAGCCTGTTTAAATGTAATTACTGCATCCGCAGTCTTTAATGCATCCTTGAATTTGAAAGCTATTTCATTTTGTCCAGGTGCAACTTCGTGGTGGGATGCTTCTACCTCAAAATCAAGCTCTTCAAGGTTTAAGGTCAGTTCTCTTCTGAAATCTGGTCCCTTGTCGAGGGGTTCCACATCAAAGTATCCTGCCTGGTCATATGGCATAGGATATCCGTTTTCATCTATATCCACGATGAAGAATTCAGGTTCAGGTCCGATATTATATTTCAGTCCCATGTTTGCAATATGGGTCAGTGATTTTTTAAGTATTCCTCTTGGGTCTCCTTCGAATGGTTTTCTTTCTGTTGTCCATATGTCACATATGAACCGGCATGTTGCTGATTCTTCAGGTCTCCATGATAATCTTGAATATGTGTCAATGTCCGGTTTCAATATAAGGTCACTGTCGTTTATTCCAACAAAACCTTCAATTGATGAGCCGTCGAATAGCATTCCTTCATTAAACAGCTCTTCCATATCTTCCTGGTTGAAAGGGATGACAACGTTTTTTACGGTTCCGTTTATGTCTACAAACTGCAGTCTGATAAACTTGATGTTGTCCTCTTTCATTGTTTCTACTACTTGATCTATCCTTTCCTCACTTATGTCGCTCATTAAAATCATTCTCCCTCTTTGTTGTGCGCATTATCGGAAATTGCTTTCCTGCTTTAAAAATACTTTTTATTTTAATATTATATAAATATATTCTTTACAATATAGTTTATTAGGTGTATTATTAGTAATTAACTATATTTGTCCAATCATTTGTTTGGTTTTGGATTTTTTGTTTAAAATTTTTTAATAAAAACAGATTAATGGCATTTTGTTTAAAATTTGGATAAGATTCATATATAATAAGTGGTGGTAATGATTAAATCATGTTAAAAATGATCGAATTCATCTCCAAAGTATTCACTTACTTTTTCAAGTTCTTCCGGAATATTCAGCATCTGCGGACAAATGTTTTCACATTCCATACATCTGATACAGCTGTCTGCTCTGGATTCATCTCCAATCAGTGAGAAATACTGCATGGCACTGGCTTTGGGATTGTTCATCATGTGGGCAATATTGTACTCGGCAAAGCAGTTGATGATGTCCACTCCATGAGGACACGGCATACAGTAGCCGCATCTTGTACACTCATTTCCGATAAAACTCCTGTATTCTCTTGCAACTTCTCTTATAAGTTCCTGATCATAATCACTAATCTTGTCAATAGCTGAAGCAATTTCAACATTTTCTTTTACCTGCTCTAAGCTTGACATTCCACTTAAAACACAATCAACATCATCTCTATTAAACAGGTACTGAAAAGCCCATTGCAATGGAGTTCTTTTAACTTCGGCCTGGTTCCATAAATTCTGAACTGATTCTGGAATATTTTCAACCAGTCTGCCTCCTCTTAAAGGTTCCATTACCATACTGCCGATATTCTGACCCTTAAGATAGTCAAGACCCATGACTCCACTCTGATAATACTCATCAAGATAGTTCATCTGGGTTAAAACCACTTCCCATTTGGGATATTCGTCTATTATTTCAATGACATAATCAATTTCTGTATGTGCAGAAAATCCGACATGCTTTACCCTGCCCGATTCAAGACAGTCATCAAGAAAATCCAGAACATTCAGTTCATGCACTTTTTTCCACTCTCTTTCAGTCAGGGAGTGAAGTAAGTATATGTCCGCATAATCGGTTTTAAGACTTTTCAGCTGCTGGTTCAGGTAGTATTCAAATTCTGATTCTTTTTCAATCAGCCATGATGGGGATTTTGTTGAAATTAAGACGTCGTCTCTGTATGAGTTCTCATCAAGGAATCTTCCGATTACTGCTTCACTTTTTCCCCGGTCTCCAAGTTTTTTTCCGTGGTAGGGGTATGCGGTATCAATTAAATTTATACCGTGTGTGATTCCATAGTCAAGCATCCTGAATGTTTCTTCTTCATCAACATCCGCATTGTTTTTTATCGTTGGAAGTCTCATAGCTCCAAAACCAAGAATTGAAACTTTTTCCTTTGTCTTACCTAATTGTCTGTACAGCATTTCAAAGCCTCAAAAATAGTATATTATATGCTTAAAATCATCTAAAAAAAGTTTGATAAGTTAATACCTGGGATTTGAATGCCGGGAACGGGATTCGAACCCGTGGCCTCACGGTATCCCAGGTATGAGTCAGAGCACTGCTTTTTATACCCTATGAGCCGTGCGCTCTAACCTGCTGAGCCACCCCGGCAGATATAACATACATATATAAGTTTATCATTACATTTAAATGTTATGATTTTTTTTATTATCTAAAATATTTTTTCTGTATTTTTTCATTTTCTATTATGAGCATTTTAGGTTTATATTTTAATAATACTCTCTTTATAAAATTTTTTAAATCAAATAATAGCTATTATTAAATTAAACTCTTTTATAAGATTTTTCAAACAGATTATATATTAAATAGCATAATTTATATTTAATGACTAATATATTTAGAAATGTTATTAGAATATAATGCAGGAGATAACTATGAGTAAAGTTAAGGATATGTCTCTGGCTGAAGAAGGAGTCAAAAAGATTGAATGGGTTCAAAAGCACATGCCTGTTCTTGAACACATCAAAAAAGAATATGAAGAAACCCAACCGTTTAAAGGTTTAACTATCGGGTCATGTTTACACCTTGAACCAAAAACAATTAATTTAGGTTTAACATTGATGGCCGGTGGAGCCGAAGTAGCAATGACCGGATGCAATCCTTTATCAACACATGATGATGCTGTTGCAGGTGGAGTCGATTTGGGACTAAACATTTACGGATGGAGAGAACAGGACGATGAAGAATATTATCAGACCATAAATATGGTACTTGATCACAAACCGGATATCATTATAGATGACGGTGCTGATATGATTATGGTTCTTCACAATGAAAGGACTGATGTGCTGAAGCATATTAAAGGAGCATGTGAAGAAACCACTACCGGAGTACACAGGCTTCAGGCAATGCACAAGGACGGAGCATTGAAATTCCCTGTTGTTGCAGTTAATGATGCATACACAAAATATTTATTCGATAACCGTTACGGAACCGGTCAGTCAAGTTTCGATGCAATAATGGGAACAACCAATATGGTAATAGCTGGAAAAACAGTTGTTGTCTGCGGATACGGCTGGTGCGGAAGAGGTCTTGCACTAAGAGCTGCAGGACTTGGAGCTAATGTTATAGTCACAGAAGTAGATCCTATAAGGGCACTTGAAGCAAGAATGGATGGATACCGTGTTATGACCATTAGAAATGCAGTAAAAGAAGCTGATTTGATAATAACAGTAACCGGAAATGCAGATATCATAAGCGGTGATGATTTCAAATACATGAAGGACGGATGTATGCTTGCAAACTCAGGTCACTTCAATGTTGAAATAAACCGTCCTGATTTGGAAGCTATTTCAACTGAAGTCAAAGAAGTCAGGGAAAGTATTGAAGAGTTTACAACTAAAGACGGAAGAAAAATATACTTATTGGCTGACGGAAGACTGGTAAATCTTTCCGCTGCAAGAGGTCAGGGTCACCCTGCAGAAATTATGGACATGAGTTTTGCCGTTCAGGCACTGTCTGCAAAATACATTCTTGAAAATGACCTGCCTGTAAGTGTATCAAAAGCTCCTGATGAAATTGATTATGAAGTGGCAAGTCTAAAACTTGATGCAATGGGCATTGAAATAGACTCTTTAACGGACAGGCAGAAAGAATATATGAACAACTGGCAGGAAGGAACATAATCCTTCTTTTATATTTTTTTTCATGACTTATTTTAAATACATTGACAATGGCGCCGGACCGACCAAACTTTTTTTAGGTGGGCTTCACGGAAATGAAGGCGAAACCTCACTGAAATTTATCAGAAGAATAAAAACTGATGATTTGTCCGACGGACAGTTTTACTTCTATAATTTTGATAAAACACCATACATTTCAACAATCGATAAGAAATATTATAAATCCGAGATTGGCAAAAGGGTTCTTGATTTAATCAGCTATTTCAATCCGGATTTTTACACGGAGCTTCACTGTTATAATCTTAAAAACTATAAAAAACTGACATCAATTGAAAGATACAAAAAAACAGGCATACCTCCACTTATACCTCTGGAAAATTATGTTCTTGTTTCATCAGTTTCACCACTGATAAGAATGACCTACTTTTCTTCTGAAACAGTCTGTAAAACATTGGAATTTCCATGTATTGAAAAACTGACGCAGGATATTATAAATAAGTATAATTTTGATAAAAAACTGGCTGTTGGAACCTATGAAGACCTGTTAAAGTTAATACTTAAAGCACCGTCAAGGCAGTATTTTGAATCTCAAATGCTTGAGGATTATGCTCCACAGGTCAATTTAGCTATTCGGTATGCAAGCAAAGTCTTTGGGGATGATTTTCCTCCATACTAAAACCATGCATCAAGACTTCCCTGTGTTGAAGTCAGTTTCTTGAGTTTATCAGATGCATTTATAACTCTGTTTTCAGAAAAACCATGCTCATAACATAAAAATTCAACAAGCCCTTCCCTGTCGACTTTATTCCATTTTATTTCATAATCCGTGTTGATGTCATGATTTAAAAAGATATCATAAACTTCATTAAGGTCATAATCGCACTGTTTTTGAAGTTCGCCAAGTTTATCATCTAACTGACCTTTTTTAGCTAATTTTAATGCTGTTTTAGAACCGACTCCTTTTAATCCTTCACTGAAATCAGTTCCAATTAAAATTCCCATTTTAACCAGTTCTTCACGGGTTATATCCAGTTTATGAAGTACATGCCTTAATTCGTAAAATTCCAGATTGCCTAAATTTGAATTAATGGCAAGGTTTCTCACAACCCTTTTCGCCCCGAAAAGCAGACAGTCATAGTCCTGTGATGCAACTGCATAGGCATCACCTTTTTCAACCAGATAAGCTGCCTGTGCTTCCCCTTCACCTTTTGCTTCAACATAAGGTATACCCATTAGTGTCAGTAATTTTTTAGATGATTCGATGATTTCTGGAGATAATTTTGATGACCTTTTTGCGTACTTCTGTGCGGTTTTTTCATCTCCTCTTTCAAGAGCTTCTTTCCATTTCTGTTCTGATTCATTTCTTATTTCTCTTCTCTTTTCAATTGTCTGGGCTTTCAATTTCGGAGACTTACCGTCAAAAACATAAATTGGTTTAATTCCTTTTTCGGCCATTGAAGAGTTTCTGTATAATATTCCGCTTAAATGGGAGGTTATATTTCCATTTTCATCACATAACGGCTGTCCGTCTCTCTGCCTTATTGTTGATAAAAATTGATAAAGAGTATTAAATGCGTCTATTGAGACTGATCTGTTTTCAAGGTCTTTAAAATTAATTTTTTCCGGTTCAATAATATCTTTTAATTTAACTCCCATAAAAATTCCGCCTAAATATCAGTAAATTTGCTGACTGGAAATACTTCCTTAATCCACATCAGTACATTGTTCTGGTGGATTATAACATAATCTCTTGCCAGCATGTCTTCCTCAGTATCAAACAGCTTTTTCAACGTTTCATTAGGTTTTTCAATGTAAATATTGTTAATTTCTCTTCTGGATTCAATATTGTAATTTTTTAGGATTCTGCCGATTGGTATATCTGCTCTAACTAAATCACAGCAGATTTCATCAGTCAGTCTTTTCAATGGAATGTATGACACCGCATATATCAGGTTTTCATCATCCTTATGCATTATAACTTCCCTGAAGTTAATATGGTCTCCGACTTCGCCGTTAACAAGTTTGGCAGTTTCTTCGGTTGCATCTTCAAAATGCTGTTCCAGTGTGGACAATGTAATTTTACCATATAAAACATCTAAAATAGCTGTAATTGATCCGTCTGTGGTTAATAGAATTTTTTGTGTATTTGAGAAGTTTTTGGTGTATGATTCCTCAACACTGTTTATTTTTTCTATTAATCTTTTGTTTGCTTCATTTTTGTTCATCATTTTTTTCACATTAAATTTTTTGGATTGGTTATAACTCCTTCAACTGCAGATGCAGCAACCACTTTGGAATTGGCCAGATAAACTGAGGATTCGGAATCTCCCATTCTGCCTTTGAAGTTTCTGTTTGTTGTTGAGATGCATGTTTCCCCTTTGGACAGGACTCCCATATGTCCCCCAAGACATGGTCCACAGCCAGGATTGCAAACAATTGCTCCGGCATCAATGAATGCTTCTATATATCCTAACTGCATTGCCTGTTTGTATATTTCACGTGATGCAGGCAATATCAGAAGCCTTACATCGTCATTGATTTTTCTGCCTTTGAGAATTTCATATGCATCTTTTAAATCTGATAGTCTTCCGTTAGTGCATGAACCGATCAGGCACTGGTCGACTGTCGTTGATTCAACTTTGGAAATGTCCTTTACATTATCAACATCATCCGGACATGCAATCTGCGGTTCAAGATCATTTATATCAAAGTGAAGTTCCTTTTCATAATCTGCATCAGCGTCTGATTTGAATATCTTCAATTCATTTTCTCTTTTGGCTGTTCTGGTGCAGATGTAATTGATTACCTCTTTATTCGCTTCCATTATTCCGTTTTTGGCACCCATTTCAATTGCCATATTACACATTGTCATTCTGCCTTCAACATCCATTTTTTCAATACTTTCTCCGGTAAATTCTGCAGTTTTGTATGTTGCACCGGCTATTCCAATATCTCCGATGATATTCAGGATAATGTCTTTTGGCGCAATATATGGGTTTAATTCTCCGGTGACTTCTATTTTAATAGCTTCAGGAACCATAAACCATGTTTTTCCGGTTGCATAAACCATTGCCAAGTCAGTAGCTCCCATTCCGGTTGAAAATGCTCCAAATGCACCGTAGGTACATGTGTGGGAATCGGCACCGACAATAACTTTTCCAGGTTCAACCAGTCCCATCTCAGGCAGCACCTGATGGCAGATTCCTTCACCGTGAATATATTTTTTGGTGATGTTCTGTTTTTTTATAAAGTCTCTGCAGACCTTTTGAAATTCTGCTGATCCGATGGTGTTTGCCGGAATGTTGTGGTCGAATACGATTGCAATTTTATCCGGATTCCACACTCTGTCAGCTATTTTTTCAAATGTTTTTATGGCAGGAGGGGATGTTCCGTCATGTGACATTGCCAAATCAACTTCTATTTCTATAATCTCACCTGGGGTCACTTCATGACCTGCTTTTGAGGATAATATTTTCTCTGTAATATTCAAAGTAATCTACCTTTTTGTACTTTTAACTATTTCTTTAAAGATTTTGTCATTAATATATTTTCCTTCTTCTCTGCTTTTTTTGACTTTTTTTACAATTTCAATAAGCTCGTCATCACTTACTTCAAGTTCACATTCACTTAATTTGGCTCTGACTGCTCTGCATCCTGAATGTTTTCCCAGTACGAGCTGCCTTTTCTGACCGACCAGTTCGGGAACATATGGCTCGTAGCATAAAGGCTCTTCAATTACCGCATCGACATGGATTCCCGATTCGTGTCTGAATACATTGTTTCCGACAACAGGCTTGTTGTATGGAACTTTCAGGCCGCTGTACTTTGATACAAGTGATGACAGTTCCTTGATGTATTTTGTTTTAAATCCAAGGTCTTTGCCATATAATATTTTAAGTGCCATTATAAGCTCTTCAAGGGAAGCATTTCCTGCACGTTCACCAATACCGTTGACTGTAGTGGATATTCCTTTAGCTCCTGCTAAAAGACCCGTAATGGAATTTATAACGGCCAGTCCAAAGTCATTATGGCAGTGGAGTGCTATATCAATGTTTATATCCTTAACTAATTCCCTTACAAGATATCTTATTCCGTCTGGAGTAATTGCTCCTGTAGTATCTGCAATATGCACTCTGTCGGCACCGCACTCTTCAGCTATTCCGTAAATTCTTTTTAAAAATTCAATATCTGTTCTTGTAGCATCTTCGGCGGAAAATGCAACAAAAAGTCCGTGATCTTTAGCATACTCAATGGCTTTTTCTGACAGATTAACAGCTTCCTGACGGCCGATATGCATTTTATGGTCCAGATGAATATCTGATGTTCCGATGAAAGTTATTATTCCGTCAACACCACAGTCAATTGCTGCATCAATGTCTTCAGGCTTTGTTCTTGTAAGTGCAAGGATTTCAGCATCAAGACCTTCACCGGCAATTGCCTTTAC
Source organism: uncultured Methanobrevibacter sp. (assembly GCA_902796575.1). Classification (GTDB taxonomy): domain Archaea; phylum Methanobacteriota; class Methanobacteria; order Methanobacteriales; family Methanobacteriaceae; genus Methanocatella. The sequence continues at coordinate 11,626 of CADBPS010000133.1, forward strand.
GGTTTCCCTTTCCCTTTCTGAAACAATTGGAAATCCCGCTTCAATCTGATTTATCCTGAATTGGTCAAGTTTTCTTGCAATCTCAAGTTTTTCTTCAAATCCAAAACATACTCCAGGGGTCTGTTCCCCGTCCCTTAGGGTCGTATCATATATGGTTATGTCATCCGGAAAATTCAGTTCGCATTCTTTGTTGTAATGACTTATGTAATATTGCAAATGTACCACTTCTCTTTAAAGTTATGACTTATTTTAATCATATCTATTTCAGCTATTAATATAATTTTTCTAAAAGCTCCAGATATGAGGTTCTCTCGAAATTATCTTCAACTCCCAATTTTGAAAATAAGCTGAATATTTTTTCCTGTGCATCATTATAATTTTGTCCGTCATCCAACTGTATTTCTATTTCCATATAATTGTCTAATCCCTCTACATCATCCAGGCTGATTTCAAAATTTTTGTAGGTGTAGTACTGCCTGTTTTTCTTGACAGTTCTTACTTTTTTAAATCCCAGATTTTCAAAAATTTCACTGCATTTTGCGCTGTCTTCTATAGCTATTTCTATTTCTTTACGGGTTTTGCTTTCCGGGTCAATCTTTGGACCTTTGTATGTAATGAATATTTTTTCGCTGTCATTTTCAACTGTTGTTCTTATTCTTAGTGCTTCGTCGCTTTTTGCAAAATCAACAATCGGACTGTTGAAATATATGTCTTCCTGAAATTCTTTTTTGCTTTTTGATGCACCAATTTCTTTCAGTTTTTCTTCCATATCCCTGAAACTTCCAATTTTTGCCTTTACTTCAACTTCTATCATAATATGTATTCTCCGCTATTTTTTTTCCTTTGGATAATTTTTCATGAATTTCTCTGACATTCAAAGATTCTGTTTTTAATTTGTTTTTTCCTATTTTTACTTCTTTGCTTTGTTTGTTTCATTTAGGATTCTGGTTGTGTTTCAAAAATTGTATATTTGCCCCACTTTTTTTATTGTGTATTGGCTTTTGAGTAATGAATTGGCCATAATAATTACTGGAAGTGTGTATTGTAATAAAAAGGATTTTATTTTATTGTATGGTCCCTGATTTGAATTATTTATTTTCATATATTTTTAAACGAGTTTTAAATTAGCTATTGTATAAAAATATTTGATTTAGTCTCTTTATAGGATAATGTTTGCTGAAATGTGAGTATGATTTAAAAAGTTATTTGTAATAAACATAGCTTTATATACTATTTAAATAATATATTGTTATAGTAAAAATTTAATTTTGGTTTTCCTGGATTTTTACTTACTACTTTTAAAAACTTAATTGGAGGCTTTAAATTGACCGACGTTAACATCAAGATTGAAAATATCGTAGCTTCTGCAAGCATCGGCAAAGATATCGTTCTTAATGATGTTAAGGATGCTTTGGAAGGAGTTAGTTTCAATCGTGAACAATTCCCAGGATTGGTTTTCAAACTTAAAGATCCTAAAACTGCAGCGTTGATTTTCAGTTCAGGTAAGTTGGTCTGTACTGGAGCTAAATCTATAGATGATTCTAAAATAGCTATTAACAAAACTGTAGATTTAATGAGGGAAGTCGATTCTGAAATTCCAATGGAATTTGAAATTAAAATTCAAAATATTGTAGCTTCTGCAAATTTGCAGTCTACACTAAATTTAGAGCAGGTTGCTTTAGAACTTGAAGATACTGAATATGAACCGGAACAGTTTCCTGGTTTAGTTTACAGATTATCTGACCCTAAAGTTGTTCTGTTATTATTTGGCTCAGGCAAAGTTGTTTGTACTGGTGCTAAAACTAAAAGCGATGCCAAATTAGGTGTCGAAAAAGCTTACGATAGATTAAGTGAGCTAAATTTATTGTAATTGGTGGTATTATTGATTAAACTTGTAGTATTTGATTTAGATAATGTTATTATTGATGGTGAAGCAATAGATGAGATAGGAAAATTAGCAAATGTTGA
>CADBPS010000134.1 GCA_902796575.1 uncultured Methanobrevibacter sp.
CTAACACCAGTTATTATTTTAATAGGATCTTTATCTATTAATCTCACAATTTTGTTTAAGTATAATTCTCTTTTAATCATAATACTATCCCCAATGCTTTTTTATGTATAGTTTCTATTTTAAAATATATAAATTTTATCGAGTATAATCTACAAAATCACTGATATTGATATAAGTATAGAATACAATCGACAATATCATTAATTTTGAGGAAATTATCGAACATAATCGACAAAACATATTGGAGTAGAAATATGTTATACTTACACATTTAATTGCTTTTAAATTACAACAATTTTCGCTTTAAAAATGAAATATTGGTAATACAATAAGTTTATTAAAAATGATGCTAATCATTTAATAACCACAAAATTGACAAAAAACCAAAGAAATTCATTCAATATATTTTGAATGATAATATATAAACATTTATTCAATAAAATATGTCTTCCCGAAAACACAGAATCAGTAACATTTAAATTATGGATTCACACTACATGGAATAATATGACTTATATTAAGGAAAAGATATAATGATTAGTAATTAGAGTTAGAATGTTTGTGAGATTATGGCTTATGAAATAAGTGTTGTTATTCCTGTTTATAATGTTGAAAAGTATATCCGTCAGTGTCTGGATTCTGTTGTCAATCAGAGTCTGGGCATAGAAAATATTGAAGTTATCATTGTCAATGATGCAACTCCGGACAATAGTATGGAAATTGTTAATAGCTATGCTGAGAAATATCCTTCAATCAAAGTAATAAACAACAAATCCAATATGGGTTTAGGTCAAAGCAGAAATATAGGTCTTTCAAATGTTACTTCGGATTTTGTTGCTTTTATGGATAGTGATGATTTTATTTCACTAAATGCTTTTGAGGATTCCATTAATAAGTTAAAAAAATCGCAGGCGGATTTGCTGATTTTCAATTGGGAAGTTTTCACTGAAGACGGACATATTGAACCTCCAAGCATTCATAATCAGAATTTTGATGTTAATAAGGTCATTGATGATATTCATGATTTTGATGAAATTTTTTTACTGACTTCCTCATGGAATAAAATATACTCCCGGAAACTCTTCAAGTATTTAAATTATCCTACCGGCTATTATGAGGACAACAACGTAACTGCTCGGGTATTGCTGAATAGTGATAAGATTTTTTTAAGTGCTGATTCCACATATTTTTATCGCAAAAACCCCTCTTCCATTACTGAAAACATTAGTTTGAATAATGTTCTGGATTTGTCCAAATCAATTAAATCGTTATTTGAACTGGAAGATGAATATTCGCATTATTTTAAACAAATCAAATTATTAATTATTAAATTTCTCAATGATGTTTTATTTTTCCTCTTCTATTATGACTGGTCTTTGAATGAGGAGCTGCTGATTGTTAATGAGATTAAAAAATCCGTCGGGACAATTACAGAAGAGGATCTGATTTTTTTCAGGAATCTGTTTCCTTCTTTTCCAATATTCTATATGGAAGAATGTTTAAATCTGCATAAATTGTCAGATGAATTATTTTTAGCCAAATATAAGTATTTCAATACTTTATCCAAGGTAAAATCCCAGGCAAGTATTTATGTTGACGACGGTAACGGCTTCAGGGAGGATACTAAAATATCTGTTGATTATGTTCCCGAAAAAAATAATCATTTATCATTTGATTTGTCCAGATTTCCAAAAATTGACAATTTACGCTTTGATCCTGTTGAAGGGGACTTTATTAAATCAAAAATCAATAATCTGGAGATTACAGATGCAAATTGTGATAACTCCATTCATGACGAGTTTCAAATTTTTTTAACTCTTGATCCTATTTATATTATAAATGCTACTCATAATTCCACATTGTCTATTGATTTTGATTTGGAATTTTTAAACAAGGATGATATTGCTATTATATTGGCTGAAAAAAATAATATTATCAGTGATTTAAATAATAAATCCAGTCAGAAAAGATTTAGATTTTTTTGATTAACATAACATTTATTTATTAATTCCAACATAAGTTATATATTATAAAGGATTAAGTTTGTGTTGATTATTATGAGAAATATTGTTGTTAAAGAATTAAACCAAACATACATTGAAGATTTAGAAATTGAAATTGTTGAAAGGAAAGGAATCGGCCATCCTGACAGTATCAGTGACGGTATTGCTCAGGCAGTATCCAACGCACTGTGTGATATGTATCAAAAAGAATTGGGTGAAGGTAATATTTTACACCATAATACTGATGAAGTTCAAATTACCGCAGGGGATTCTGATCCTGAATGGGGTGGAGGTATAATCAGAAAACCTATTGATATTTTATTAACCGGTAGGGGTGTTTCTGAATATAATGGTATTAAGTTTCCTCTTGAAAGAGTAGCTATTAAGGCTGCAAAAGACTTTTTGGATGAGACTATTATCAATTTGGATGTTGAGCTTGACACCGTTGTCGAGTGTAAAATAGGACACGGTTCCGGTGATCTGGTCGATGTGTTTGACAGAAGCCCTGAAGCAATTCCTAAATCTAATGACACTTCTTTTGGTGTAGGTTTTGCTCCTTTATCAGAAGTTGAAAAATTGGTTTTAGCAACTGAAGAATTATTAAATTCCAAAGAATTTAAAATGGATTATCCTGCTGTTGGTCAGGATATTAAAGTAATGGGTCTGAGGGAAGGTGATGAAATTTCCCTGACAATTGCCTGCGCTATGGTTTCCAAATATGTCAACAACAGAGAAGAATACATTGAAGTTCGTGAAAGTTTAAAAAGGATTGTTGAAGAACTTGCTCCTAAATACACCAAAAGAAATGTTACTGTTGATGTAAATACTGGAGACAATGATGATATTGAAGACAAATCCGGATATTACTTAACTGTAACAGGTACTTCTGCTGAAATGGGGGATGACGGTTCTGTCGGTAGAGGAAATAGGGCTAATGGTTTAATAACTCCTTGCAGACCAATGTCTATGGAAGCTACTTCAGGTAAAAATCCTGTTAATCACGTAGGTAAAATATACAATGTTTTAGCTAATAAAATGGCCAATGATACTGTAAATGAAATCGAGGGTATTAAACAAATGCATATCATGCTTTTAACTCAAATCGGTTCTCCAATCAACGAACCTACTGCATCTATTCAGGTAATTCTTGAAGACGGTCTTGAATTAAGTGATGTCGAAGATGATATTAAAAAAGTAATAAACAGGAATTTGGATAATATTAGAGATATCACTAAAATGGTTATTGAAGGAAAAGCTAGAACCTTCTAATTAACATACAAATTGTCAGCACATACTTATAATCTCTACTTTTAGAGATTTATTTTAATTTTTTTTAATCTATCATATTTACGGAGAATTTAAAATGCCAATAGAAGAGGCAGAAAAATCATATCAACACAAAAAAATCGAAAAGAAAATCCAGAAATATTGGAAAGACGAAGATACTTTTTTAAAAGTTAATAAATTAAGAGAAAACGGTCCAAAATATTCATTTTTAGATGGTCCTCCATATTGTAGCGGTAAAATACACTTGGGAACTGCATGGAATAAGGTAATTAAAGATTCATATTTGCGTTATAAAAGTATGAACGGATTCAATCTTAGAAGACAGGCCGGATGGGATATGCACGGACTGCCTATAGAACACAAGGTCGAACAGCTGATGAACATCAAATCCAAACAGGAAATCGAAGACACCGTTGGAATAGCTGCTTTTGTAGATAAATGTAAAGACTTTGCAATCGAAAATAAAAAAGCTATGGAAGACGAATTTGATGATTTAGGCGTATGGATGGACTGGGAAAACCCGTATATGACACTCGATCCGAAATACATGGAATCCTCATGGTGGACTTTAAAAAGGGCACATGAACAGGATTTGCTTGTTAATGATAAAAGGGTTATCAGCTGGTGTCCTCACTGTGGAACAGCACTTGCTGCTGCTGAAATTGAATATGAAGACAAAACGGATCCTTCAATATTCATAAAATTCCCTGTTAAAGGTGAAAAAAATACTTATTTTTTAGTCTGGACAACAACACCATGGACATTACCTGCAAATATGGCTGTCTGTGCAAATCCTGAGTTTGATTATGTTTATGTTAAAAAAGACGGCGATATTTATATTCTTGCTGAAAATCTGATGGAAGAGGTTTTGGGAAAACAGATTAAGATTCACAAATACAGAGATCCTGAAGACGAAGACAATATAATCGAAGAAAAAGAAGTCTTATATGAAGTTATCAAAACAGTTAAAGGTCAGGAATTAATAGGAATGGCTTATGATTATATTTTATCTGATGAAGTTCCAAAACATTCGGAATTTGATAAAATAGCTAGCGTACACACTGTTCTGGAAGGCAGTCATGTTGAGCTTGGTGAAGGTACAGGTCTTGTTCATACAGCACCCGGACATGGTCCTGAGGACTTTGAAGTCGGTCAGAAAAATAATATTCCTATATTCTGCCCTGTTGGTGAGGACGGAAACTTCACGGAAGATGCAGGTAAATACAGCGGAAAATTCACAAAAAAAGAAAACACACAAATCATTGAGGATTTGGAAAACAAAGGTTTATTATACCGGTCTGAAACTATTGACCATAGATATGGTGTATGCTGGAGATGTAAAACTCCAATTATTTATATTGCAACCAAACAGTGGTTTATTAAAGTAACTGATATCAAAGACAAAATGCTTTCTGAAATTGACAGGGTTGAATGGGTGCCTGAATGGGCAGGCCAGCAGAGATTTAAAGACTGGGTTGAAAACGCCCGTGACTGGACAATTTCAAGGCAGAGATACTGGGGTATTCCAATTCCAATTTGGGAATGTCCTGACTGCGGTGAAATCAAAGTTATAGGATCAGTTGAAGAACTTAAAAATGAATCCCTCAATGAAATCACAGTTGATGACGGCGAACTTGTCCACAGACCATATGTTGATGAAATTGAAGTTAAATGTGACTCATGTGGCAAAGCTATCAGAAGGATACCTGACGTGCTTGATGTCTGGATCGATTCGGGTGTTGCCGGATGGGCTTCCCTTTATCACCCTCGTGAAGACAATGATTTTGATGAATGGTTCCCATATGATTTCATTACAGAAGGCCATGACCAGACTCGTGGATGGTTCTATTCACAGCTTGGAACAGGGGTTATTTCACTTGGAAAAGTTCCCTACAACAAGGTTTTAATGCACGGATTCGTACTGGATGAGAACGGTAAAAAAATGTCCAAATCATTAGGAAATGTTGTGGCACCTGAAGAAGTAATTGAAAAATATGGTGCTGACGTTTTAAGATTCTATCTCCTGTGGGCTTCAAAACCATGGGATGACTTGAAATTTGTCTGGGATGAACTGCTTAACGTAAATAAAATGTTTAATATACTGTGGAATGTATATGTATTTTCAACAACATACATGTCCCTTGATAATTTCAATCCAACTGAAATAACTGAAAATGATATTGCACTGAGAGATGAGGATAAATGGATAATCTCAAGAGCAAATACTCTGGTTAAGGAAGTTGGCGAGGAGCTGGATAAATTATTCTTCCATAATGCCACAAGAAAAATAAATACTTTCATCCTTGAAGATTTAAGCAGATGGTATGTAAGACTTATCCGTGGAAGAACATGGGTTGAAAGTGATGATCCCGATAAGTTAGGTGCATATTACAGTTTATATTCGGCTATTTACAAATTAATTTCTGTTTTAGCTCCGATTGCACCTCATATATCTGAAGAAATATTTGAAAATCTCGTTCGCAGTGTTGATGATAATGCTCCTGAAAGCATCCACATGCTTGACTGGGAATATGATGAGAGCAAAATTGACAATAATCTTGAATCCAAAATGGATATTGCACGTGAAGTTATTGAAGCCTCTGCAAGAGCAAGAGATATTGCAAGATATAAATTAAGATGGCCTGTTTCAGATATTACTATTGTATCTCAGGATGATGATGTTTTAAATGCTATTGAAGATTTATCAGCTATTATTAAAGATCAGTCAAATACCAAAGATGTATTAACTGCCAAAGAATTTGATAAATTATCATTCAATGCAAAACCTAATCTTAAAACATTAGGTCCTAGACTTAAAGGAGATATGGGTAGGGTCAAAAAGTATCTTGAAAGTGCCAACGGTAATGAAATTAAAAATGAACTTGACAATTCCGGTAAAATTATCGTTGAAGGCTTTGAGCTTGATACCAATGATGTTTTATTCGACACTGAACTTCCGGATGACTTTGTATCATCTGAATTCAGCGGAGGAAATGTTTTCGTAAATACAAATTTCACAGTTGAACTTAAACAGGAAGCAATGGCTCGTGAACTTATCAGAAGAGTTCAGGACATGAGAAAAGACATGGATTTGGATGTAGAGGCCAACATTGATGTGTGTGTTGAAACTTCATCTGAATTCGCCGAACTGATAACTCCTCAGTCAGAATTTATTTCTCATGAAATAAGGGCAAAAAGCTTAACAATAGTTGACAGTGAAGTTTGTGACAAAATGTGTGACCATGAAAAAGAATGGGATATTGAAGGTAATAATGTAATCATATCTATAAAAAGGTGTTAAAATGACTTTAACAGATTCTGAAATTGAATATATTGAAAGTATCCTTGGCAGACAAATGAATGAGCTGGAAGAAGGAATGTTGGATGTAATGTTTTCAGAGCACTGCTCCTACAAAAGCAGCAGGCCGATTCTAGGTACTTTTCCAACCGAAGGGGATAACATTATTTTAGGTCCCGGTGATGATGCAGGTTTAGTTTCAGTCACTGACAAATATGCACTGGCTGTAGGAATGGAATCTCACAATCATCCATCAGCTATTGAACCATACGGTGGTGCAGGTACAGGTATTGGTGGAATATTAAGAGACATCATCTCAATGGGAGCAATGCCTATTGCACTTTTGGATTCACTTAGATTTGGTCCTCTTGAAGAGGATGAAAAATCAAGATACCTCTTTGAA
>CADBPS010000135.1 GCA_902796575.1 uncultured Methanobrevibacter sp.
CACATATTTATAATTAACTATTTTTAAAAAAAGATTTAATGAATTAAAGATTAAATTATTAAGATTTAATAAAAAAATAAAAAATTAAGAAAAAAAATATTTATTGGACAGACTCATTTCTAACTTTTTTCTGTTGATAGTGAATACAATGGATATTATATCGAAATCATTTATATTCGAATAATTAGTTTATATGAATTTTTGTCATCTTTAATAAAAAGTGATAAATATTATTGATTTATAAAAGTACTTAGTGTTGTTCACTAAATGTAATTGATTTGGTGATAATAGTAACTATGAGGTGGAATAACATTATGTTGGAAGAATATTTACCTTTTATGTGGTTAATAATTTTTGGAAATATTGAAAACCTGATTTTATCTTCACAGGGTGTCGTTAAGGGAGTAGATCCTAAAGTGTTATGTTGTTTGAGTTTAATTGTTGTAATGTGTTGGTTAATACTTGGTACAGTTTTGACTGATGCTGCGATGCAATATTCGAACATTATTAATTTTATTGGTGGCCTCGCAATATTCATATTGGGTATTCAGTCAGTTTATGGTGCGGTGAAAAGTATTAGATCAAAAAGGAGTGCATAATATGGTTGACTGGAAAAAGTATGCTCCATTTTCCACTTTAATTATTTTTGGAAACATTGAAAATCTGATTCTTGCATCACAAGGTGCTGCAGCCCATGTAAATCCGATTATCCTTAGTATTTTAAGTTTGCTTGCTGTTATAATATGGTTTTTAATTGGAACTTACGGAACCAAAATGGCTATTAAATATTCAGACTATATTGAAATCATTGGTGGTGTAGCCATTATCATTTTAGGTATTAAGGCAATGCTTGAAGGTGCAGGAATAATCTAATTAAAATAAAATATGTTTGAGCCGTATTCATTGATAGGCTGACATAAAGTTCATTATAATGCTACTCATTAGTGAATAGTCGATTATTATGAATTAATGTTAATTTAATTCATAATCCTCTATTTTTATCATTACTCACATCTAAATAATTACCTTAGTTTGAAGTGAACAAATGCATAATGTTCATGTGCAATCTATATTTCATTATATTAATTAATTCCGATAAGATAGTCGATATGTGACTAATCTGCATTTAATCGAGTTCGACCATTATAAATTGTAATACTAAATATATTCCCAGTGCAAAACTAATAACATATCCTATTAATCCTAATAGGGGAATATCAAATAATGAAGGTCCTTTCTCTGCGAATAATGCTAATGATGATCCAACTATTAATGCAGCTATTATTATTGCGGTGGTTACTTGTTTGGATATGTCTGTTATTCCTTCGTGTTTTATTTTTACAATTAATTCTCCTTGTTCTAATTTGGATAATGTGTTATTAATTCTTGTTGGCAAATGTTTTGCTAAATGTCCCATTTCCAGAAGATAATTTGAAGTCACTTTCAGCAATTTTTCTGGTTTGATTTTATTCATTAATATTTTTTTGGACATCCGTTTAAGTTCGTTTTCAGTATTGAAATCAGGGTTAAGTTTCTTACCGCTTTCTTCAACTAAAGTTAATCCTCGTCCAATCAATACGAATTCTCTTGGGAGTATGATGTCATTTTTTATCATTGCATTCAGCAAGTCTTCTAAACTGTTGTTGACATTAGTTACTTCGGTACCATAATATTTTTTCATTAAATCATTAATATCGTCTCTTAATTCAGGAGTATTCTGTGCAGGCGTTATTATCTCCATGTATATTAGTTGATTTATTAAATTACTTGCATTTCCATTTGTTATTAATAGTATAAGTTCTGCTAAATTCTCTTTAAAACTATCGTCCAGTACTCCCATCATTCCCATGTCTATGTAACAGATTACATTGTTTTCCATGATTATTATGTTTCCTGGATGGGGATCTGCATGGAAGAATCCATCAATCATTATCTGTTTAAAAAAGGAATTCATCCCTCTTTTTGCAATTAACTGTTTATCATATTCTGGACAATCATTTTCAGTTAATTCGTGCAGTCCTATTCCTTCTATTAACTCCATTGTTATTACTTTCTCGGAACAGTATTTTCTATAAACATCAGGAATTTTAACGTAAGAAACTCCTCTGAAGTTAGCTTTCATGATTTCCATATTTCTAACTTCCTCGAGGTAGTTTATTTCTTTCAATATTGATTTTTCAAATTCCTCTACAATTACCGGAAAATTGAAAACTCTGCTCTGCATTATAAACTGGTCTATTCGTGCCGCTATAAACTCCATTATTTTAATATCTGTTTTTATAGTTTCTTCACAATTTGGTTTTTGAACCTTAATAGCTACCTTATCGCCGGTTTCTTTTAATTTTGCAGTGTAAACCTGTCCTATTGACGCAGATCCTATTGGTGTTTCATTAATTTCTTCATAAATTTCATCTATGGGACTGCCCAATTCTTCTTCTATTACTTTTTTCATTTCATCGAAGTCTGTTGTTGGAGTATCATCTCTTAATTTTTGCAGTTCGTGTGAGATTTCAATTCCAACTAAATCCGGCCTTGTTGACAGCATCTGTCCCAGTTTTATGAATGTTGGGCCTAAATCTTCTAAAACTTTCCGCACTCTCTCTGGGACAGTATCATCAGGCAGTTCCTCATTTTTTGATAGTTTTCTATTTCTTAAAAAGGGGAATCTTTTAAAAAAAGTATTTTCCTCAATCAAATAACCGAAATCATTTTTTTTTAAAACTTGATATATTTCATTTATTCTTTTTATATCACTATTTTTTTGATTGGATATTATTTTCATTATCTAACCTTTTGTCATAAGTAGTATTTAGAATTTTTCCAATATTCTTGCATACACTGCTTTTAATTCATTATCTGATTTTTCATATATTCTCTTTAAAATTAATTCGGGAGTACTTTTAGCAAGGAAATTCATTTTAGGTGTTCTATCAACTATTAAATTATAATCTTCATCCAATCCTTTAGCTTCAATACCATCAACCCTAACATTACTATATTTCATTAGTTCCTGTGCCATGTGGGTTACTATTATTCCGTATGAGTTTGATTCCTGTATCATATCAATGAATGTTGATATTATTTTAACCGCTGCTTCTAATTCTGTTATTCCTTCAAGTTCATCCAATAATACTAATTTTTCTGTTTTTGTTGTTACTATTGGTATGAATACATTTAAGAATGATTCGAATGCGCCTGCATCCAGGGATCTTTTTTTAGAGAAGTGGTATATTTCATCGAATATTTTTATTTCACATTTTTCTGCATTTACCGGAAGTCCCATCTGTGCCATTATTGAGATTTGTGTCAATGTTTCCAGCAGTGTTGTTTTTCCCCCGCTATTTGCTCCGGTTAACAGTGCAATATTTTCATTTTCATTTAGTTCGTAGTCAATTTTTTGAATGTTTGGATTATCCTTTTGCAGGGATAAGTCCAGATGCAGAGATTGTTTTAATTTTATATTGTTTGTGAATTTCGGTTCAGTTAAATTATATTCATGTGCAAAGCTTCCCAGTGTGAATTCGTAATCAAATTTTATCACGTCTTCAACTTCTTTCATTGCTTTTTCTTTTATTGAATTTAATTGTATTGCAGCACTTTTTTTAAGGTCAAATATATCGTTTTCTTTCTTGGATAATCTTTCAAGTTTTATTCTTTGGATTTCTTCTTCGTCTATTTCAATAGGATACTTTTTTATGTATGGATCAAAGTCCATTCCGGTTTTGTCTCTTATGATTTTCTTTCGTTTATTTATAATTTCGTTGAATATTTTATCTATCTTTGGTGGGAAGTTATTGTTTAATAAGTTGAGTATTTCATCTCCTTCAAGGTCAATAGTTTTTATGGATTTTTCTATTTCTTCGTCCATATCATCTTTTAATGAATTAACGAGTTCATCGATGTCTACTTCCTCACTGTCTACTATGCTTAATTCATTAAGAATAGGCATTATTTCTCCAAGTACGCTTTCTTTTCCCCTTATCTTTTGAATTTCATGCACATTTTTGAAGATTTCTTTGTTTTGGTTGAAAAAATTTATTATTTTTTCGGGAACTATTTCATAGTCATTTTCATCGATACCAATCATTACCAGATTTGGCATTCCTTCAAAGTCAAGTATTGCCTGCGAGTAAACATAAAAAATCAAATCATAATTCATTAATTCTTCCTGAAGCAGTGGGGAGTCACTTGCGGTTATTATTGGATAATATTGATTTAAACCAAGGTCAGTTAAATAGGAATTGTCTTCTTCACTTTCAACTAAAATGGCTTTACTGGCATCATATTCCGGTTTTGCTTCCTCCAATGTTTTTACTTTTTTCATTAAGCTTTTTAATTTAATAATGGGCATTTGTGAAATTTCTTCTTTTGCTTTCATTACAAAGTTCAGCTGTTTTTTTATTTTACTAACATCTTTTGATGGGGATAATAATAAAATCCGATTTTTTGAGTAGGATGTGTTTGAATACGAGAGTATTTTGTTGATGATATCTTCGTATATTTCTTCTGCCCTGTCACTTTTGATGAATTGGGTATTATCTTCATTATTCAATAATTGGTTCATTATACTAATTGCTTTTTTTTGGCTTATTCCATCAATAGCTATTATTTTTTCCACATCAATATTTTCAACTATTTTTTGGAGTTCTTTTTCTCCTCCAACACTATTGATTATCTTTTCAGACATTTTGTCCCCTATTCCTTTTATTTCCTGCAATGTTTGTAAATCTCTTCCCATCTTAATCATACCTGTTTAAGCTTTATAGTGGCCTTATATATCAATGCTTTGAGAGCATTTGAATACTATTTAATAATTCCCTTTCGTATTATTTGGAGATAATTTTAATAATTCTTTATTTTTAATAATTCCATTTAATGCGTCTTTATATATGTTAATTATATCAATATATTCTTTATTTTTGTAACGCCCATCAATTGAAAAGTTAATGCACCCCTTGTTCTTTAATTTTTCTACTTTATCGATTAATGATAATTCTTCACAATTAAAAATAATCATCTCTTCTTCTGAAAGATTTTTATAAATTGGATATTTTCTATTATCGCTATCTAAAAGGTACTTTTCATCATTTTTAAAGCCGTATCGAGTTTTCATAAGTTCTACAGATCCCTGAACGAGAATTTCAATTTTGCTGTTGTCTTCGCAAGTGTTTAAAATATCCATATAATCTTTTTCTCTAAGCTCAGGTGATAAAGTGACAATTTTATAGTTTTTCAATGAGTTCAGAGCTTCGGTATTTGCAATATTCATTGAATATGGTCCATATTTGCCATTAAAATTATTTGTCATTATTTCTATTTTCAGATTCATTTTATTCAGTATTCCTCTAACTTTGTTCAGGGATTTAACTAAATTGTCATGACAGATATCCGGCCATTTCCATATTAATTCATAATCTTTTGAATAGCTGATTTTAATTGATTCTTTTAAAAAATTAACCATAAAATTAATACTGTTCGTCGGAGGAATTTCTATATAAACTCTTTCAACATTTTCTATTTCTTTCAAATCCTCCAAATTATTGGTATAATATGATAAACTTACTTTATTTTCCCGAATTTTTTCAGTTTTTCCATGTTTTATTACTTCTTTTTCATGCCTGTATGAGTTTATTGTTTCCTCTTTTAGACCCTCAAACAGTTTTCTTCTTATCTTATTAATCTCCTTAATTGGAATAAATAATCTTCCGTCGTAATTCATATTTATCTGAGTTATCTGATACGGGTAATTATCCAGTTTTGATATTTGCTTTTCAATAATGTCTGCGCCGACACTTTTTTTCTTTGGTTTTTCAAATTTTTTCGTTCCTGCAACTTCATATTTAACTTCTTTATGATTTGCCAGTTGCAAACGTCCTTTTAAATGAGGATAATTATTCTTAACTGAAAATGTTAGTATCAGCTTTGATTTGGTATAGCTTTTTTGTCTGTTTTCAATTTCATTCGCTTTTTTTCTAAGGGAATTTCTTTTTGTTAAATAAACCTGTGAATCTGCAATATTAAATGTACTTTTTTTGTTTTGACGCACCTTTTTGATAATCATCACTTTATTTTTTCTGCTTAAATCTTTTATCTGCTTCATTTTTCCCTTTTTAAAATGATTTAATGTTGTTATAATTGGATTTTGTGAAATTTCCATTCCGTACTCATTACTTTTGTTAATCAGCAATAATCCGTCTCCTTTTTGAGGAATATTTTTCAGATTATCATTCAGTTTAATAGCTATTTGTGAGTTTTTGAGGGCTATTACTTTACCTATTTTTAAACCTGTATGCCCGGATTTAATGCTTTTTGAATATGTGTCTGAGAATTTGCCTTCAATAAATCCCCGGTTAAAAACCAGATTTAAATTTTCATCATATTCAGAAATTTTGTTGCTCTTTAATTTATTCAGTGCTTTTCGATATGCACTTACTACAACAGCTAAATATTCCTTGCTGCGCATTCTTCCTTCAATTTTAATGCATTTTATATTTAATTTGGCAATTTCATCCAGCTTATTGTAGAGGCATAAATCTTTCGGCGACAAGTAGCAGTCAGGGTTTTTCGAGGATGACAGTCTGTATTTCTGCCTGCATGGCTGTGCACAGCTTCCCCGATTACCGCTTCTTCCCCCTTTAAAACTACTCATTAAGCATTGTCCTGAATAAGAGTAGCATAATGCTCCATGAACAAATATTTCAAGTTCCATATTTGTTTTAAGTTCTTTTATCTCATCTTTTTTCATTTCACGAGGCAGTATTACTCTTTTAATGTTTTTACTTTCAAGATAATCAATTTTTCTTTGATTTTCGGCTGTCATTTGGGTTGAAGCATGTATTTTCAGATTTGGAATGTGTCTGTTTATTAACTCAATCAGTCCCAAATCCTGTACTATTACAGCATCAACTCCTATGGCATATAATTCGTTTAAATAATTTAAAACTTCTTCAAGTTCGTCCTGTTTTATCAGGGTATTGACTGTCACGTAAACTTTCACATTATGAAGATGGCAGATATCGGCTGCCTTTCTGATTTCTTCCAGGGTGAAGTTTTCAGCATATTTGCGGGCACCATACTTTTTGCCGGATAAATAAACAGAACTGGCACCTGCGTTAACAGCTGTCTTTAAATGATCCATTGACCCAACAGGTGCAAGTAATTCAGGTATCCTCATGTAATCTTCCCTTTATGTAATTTCCTTTGTTTATATATGACTGTGACAAATCCATTATTTCGTATTTAAATTCAGTCAATTTTTCCTGAGAAGTATTATTCAAACTGTCACTGTAAATTGATAATATTCTTTTTGTGTATTCTTCATTTGAATATCTGCAGTCAACGATTAAATTATCCAAATTCAATTCTTTAATTTCGTTCATTTCTTCAATCAAACACAGGCAGTCTTTATTCAGGATATGGCTTTGTCTGTTGTAATCGAAAAATATTTTATATTTGAATTTTTTTCTTTTCTTATCTTCCAGTATTGCATAATCCGCATTATTGCCGATAATGAAATCTTTACCGTCATTTAAATTTGAAAAGTCATCACGGCTTACTATAACTTCCAGATTTCCATGGACAATCATTTCCAAATCAATATTGTTAATATAATTTTTAGATGTAATTTCTTTTATTTCCCTGCCTGAAAGCTCACAGGACAATATAAGTCCATTATATTTGCTTAAATTACTGACTGTAAATGAATTCCAGACATTCAGATTATGATTTCCGTATATTCTGCAGTTAAAAATTTTTTCAAGTCCCGGAGAATCCCCCATTACAGATATGATTATTCCTTCATTTTCAAGTTCATCAACTATTTTTCTGGCTTTAATCAGTTCTTTTTGGTTGATAAAAGAGGATAAGACCCAAACAATTTCGCAGTGCGGAGCCATTTGTGTTGCTCTTGTTAACAGGTCTTTAATATTGTTATAATAATCTTCAGCATTGTTGTATAGGCAGTTGCAGTCCAGATATATTCTTTTCAAATCAAATCCGTTTGCCGCTTTTATCTGGTTTAAGTCATTGGCAAATAATGATAATTTTGCTTTTCTGCATTTTGTATTTGTGTATGATTCATAATTATTTTTAAATTCACTGATTCTTTTTCTGGCTGCTTTCACTGATTTTTTAGTAGGTGTGAAATAATTCAGCAATAATTGCTCGGCCTTGTCAAGAATTTCTCTTCTGATTTTATTCAGTCCGCTGATTGGTATAAACAAATCATCGCCCATATTGTTGAAGCGGACATTTTCAACATAAAAAGGTGTTCCGCCGGTTTTTTTCAATTGTTTGATGATGGATTCTTCACTTATCGGCCTGTTTTTTGCTTTTTCAAATCGGGCTATGTTTTTATGTCTGAAATTTATTAATTCATCACCCATATAATATTCTACTTTTATGGATGCCGTCAGGTCTTTATTAAAGTTAAATGTAATGTCTATTGGGATTTTACTTTTGACGGTTTCTTTTTTAAACTTCTTCAGGTCTTCATGTGTTCTGGCAGAATAGCTGATGAATACTTCAGTTCCCACCTTGACCAGACGCGTAGTATCAATGATAATTTCATTTTCATCCTGTTTGATAATATTGTCCAGATAAATTCCCTTAATTTTTCCGTTGTATTTAAATGCTATTCCGTCACCTTTTTCTAAAATAACCGGAATTTCTTTATTTTTAATTTCAATTGTTACTTTAGTGCCGTCTATCGAGGTGATGTCCCCAATATATAATCCTTCATGACCGGAACTTCCTCTGCCCATAACATCTCCGGGCTTATCGTTCAGAAGATATCCATTTGTGAACTGCCGGTTAAAAACAAGATGCAAATCTTTCTGCCAGTCCCCATCAACTCCATCAAGTATATTGCGGTAGCTATTGACAATCGTGCCTATATAATCTCCGGATTTCATTCTGCCTTCCAGCTTTAATGAAGTTGCCCCTGCATCAGATATTGCTTTTAAATTATTGTATGTTGCAAGGTCATGTGTTGAGAGTAAAAAACCGTTGCCTATATTATATCCCCTGTATTTCAGTCTGTATTCTCTCCTGCAGGGCTGTGCACAGGCTCCCCTGTTACCGCTTCTGCCGCTGTTGTATGATGACATATAGCAGTTTCCCGAAACACAATAGCATAATGCACCGTGTCCGAAAACTTCCAGTTCCAAACCAATATTGTCTTTTTTAAATTCCTCATGTATTTTTGAGATTTCATAAATACTCTTTTCACGGGGCAGAACAATTCTTTTAATGTTATTCTCCCACGCCCATCTGTAGGATGCATAATTACTTAAAGCCATTTGTGTGGAAGCGTGAATTTCAAAATCAGGTATTAACTTTTTTAAAAGATCTACAATACCAAAATCCTGAACTATAACTGCATCAACACCAATCTGATATAATTTGAATAAATAGTCGATTACACTTATGATTTCAAAATTACTGATTAATGTGTTAACAGTCACATGGACTTTAACATTATTTAAATGAGCATATTCGACTGCTTTTTCAAGTTCTTCAACAGTAAAGTTTTTGGCATAAGATCTGGCACCATAATTCTTTCCTGCAATATAAACAGCATCTGCACCTGCATTAACTGCAATGACCAATATATCATATGAACCTGCAGGAGCTAATAATTCCGTTAAAACCATTATTATCTGCACCTCTATCAAATGTCTGATGTGATAAGGATTTTATTTCTAAAAAAAGTATGTTGGAGAGGTTTATTCTCCTTCCAATTGTTTTAATCTTTCATTTATAGCTTCCGCCAAAAATTTTTTGCATTTTTCAAGTTCTTCATAAGAACCTATGAGTTTAGGACCATATTCAGTCTGTTCAAGCTTAACATCAAATTTTTCAATTGCATGCGCAAGCATTGCTTCACCAACACCGTTAGGCAAGCCCATTTCATATTCCTGTTCTTCCATTTTTATCCTTCCATAAATTCTCTAACTGGGGCGAAATAGTCAATTAAAAAGTTTTTTATTCCGTTTTTTAAATCCATAGGATGTAAATTTCCTTCCCCAAATTCTTTCATTAATTCATCTTTTGTTAATTCAAGATTTCCACCAAATTTCTCAGGTCTTTCAATTAATAATGTGTCCTGATTAGGATAAACAAATGTTTCTGCAATCTCAATCATTGGATTACCTTCAAGTTCTCCCTGAGGGCAGTAACTTTTATTGATTTTTTTGCTGATTTCTTCGACGCTGTCATCAACGGAAATGTAATTACCTTTACTTGATGACATTTTAGCATCCCCGTCAAGTCCATGCAGCAGTGGGGTGTGAATACAGACAGGAACATTCTCGCCGATTTTTTCAAGATTTTCACGGGCCAGCATCTGGATTTTTCTCTGTTCCATTCCACCTAATGCAACATCCACTTCAAGAGCAGCCATATCTACTGTCTGCATTATCGGATAAATAACACTGGCTACTTTAGGATTGTCATCTGCACGACTTACCTGATCCATACTTCTTCTTGCTCTTTTTAAAGTAGTCATTGTTGCCAATTGATAAACTTTATCAGTATAATCGCTGTCTAATTGAAATGAAGAACCTAATATGTATTCTGTTGTATCATCAAGGCCTAATGCCTGGAAACATTTTTTATTATACTCTGCAGTTTCAGAAATCTCTTCAATACTTCCTTTTCCATTTAAAAATGCATGATAGTCAGCCAATAATATTTTAACTTTGAAACCTAATTTCTGCATTGTCTTTAATTTCTGCACGGTTACAGCATGTCCCAGATGGATTTTTCCTGAAGGTTCATAACCGGCATAGACAACAGGCTCTTCCTTCTTTAAAACTTCCGCCAATTCTTCCTTGTTAATAACTTCCAATGTTCCTTGCTCAATTAACTGGATTTTTTCTTCAACATTCATTTTATCACTTAGTCAATTAAATAAACATAATCATTAATTTTAATTACTTTAACTTCATCACCAATACTGTAATTTTTAAATTCATCTTTCATTTCCAAATCAACAGCACTGTAATCTGAAGGATCCAATATCTGAATTATCTTTGGAGATATGGACAGAATTGTTGTTGTTTCTATTTTATCTTCCTTTTTTAAAAGATTAATATCCTCAATATTTTTTAAACTGAGATTATATTTTTTGTTCGATTTGATATCATATCCGATAGCTCTGTTTTTCCGGATATCCTTAATTTGAATTATTTTATTATCGTATTCGACAATGTCGCCAGTTTCAAATTCAGGTATTCTAACGGAAATCCATATCCTGTAAAGGCCTTTTCCTGTTGATTTATCTTCACTGATAAGTCTTGGTGATTCTTTGACAGTTCCGCCAAATTCTTCCCTTAAATTTTCAGCTATTTTACGGCCGGTTTTTAAAGAACCGATATAATAATCATAGCCTTCCTTAAGTTTTGCAATGTGTGGGCAATAAGCTAATTTATCCACTTTGGACTGCTTTAATATTGTTTTTTCAACAATTTCATTAGTTTTTTCATACTCTTCACTTTTTATTTCTCTTTTGTCAGCTCTGAATTGAATAACTGATTCATAGTAACCTGATTGGATTTTACTGCATGTCGGACAGACTGTTTTTAATATTCTCACTGAAGTATCATGTGTTTCATTTATTGAAACGCCATATACATCTCCGACAACTTCAATATAACATTCAGCTATTGTTCCTTTCATCTGTTCAATTTCAAGGTTAATTTCTTCGTTTTCAACTAAATCGCTGATTTTTATATTCCTTTCAAGAGCCCTGTATATTATTTCATCTTCGGGAAGAAATGACTCCTGCCATTTTCCTTCCTCAAGTCGGCTGTTACAGTGGCTGCATATCTCTACATTAATGTTTTTTGATATTTCAACCATCTGGAAGTTTTTTAAAAAACAATCAATGCAAATGTCATCAATCATTTGCCTGTTTTCCTTTCCGCATTCTATGCAAAACATTTCAATCAATTTAAAAAAAGAGTTTGTAAGGTAAATATTTTCATAACTGTTTTAATGGAGCTGTTGCACCGCAAGCTGAGCATTTTAATAAAAATATTCTTCCTTCTCTAATGATTTTAGTATCTGGTCTGTTACATTCATGGCAAATTACATATTTATCCACATAATCTTCTATTCTTTCATTAATGAGATAGTGTGTAAATTTACCTTGTAATATAGCTCTGGAACCGTCTACATTTCCTGCAGTACCTAATTCCCTCATTAAAAATTTTAATAAATGTTGTGGATCTCTATTTAATCCTTCACTAACATCTTTGAAGTTTTTAATGAATGTTCTATTACCTTGGATATCTGAATAAGCTTTTGGAATCTTAAATCTTTTATGTTCAAATACTTCTGGAGGTAATTGGTCTATTGCTCTGTTTAATAAATCTTCATATTTTTCCATATTATCACTCCGTAAAAAATTAGAATCAAAATATAATATATTAATTATGATTTTAATCATTTATTAAGTTAATTGTTATAACCACTCTAATCTTTTTTAAATGCATTACTCTTAAAATAATGAATAGGGGGAAACTGAATAAAACTAATAGTAATTAATTATTATTTAAATTCTACTATATCATTCTTTTAATCTTAAAATGACTTGATAATAGACTCCATCAATCTAAGGCATTAATACAAAATTCAAATCAAATTATTGAATAATAGTTACATTATCTGTATCCAAACAATATGTTAACAAAAAATTGCTCCATATGCATTATTGGATTCTATATTAATTCACTAATCAAGTCAATTGCTATGAAATAACTAATCTTTATCCACTCTTTCATAATATCCTGAGCTTGGTTCGTATAATACGCCTCTTTGCCTTAAGCTGTCAACGAGTTTTTTTGTTGTCTCTTCACTTACATTGTGTTTGCTTTCCATATTCTCAATTATAACATTTATTGGAGCTCTTCCGGCATATTCTTCCTCAATGAGTTTGACTTCTTCAACGATAACACCCATTTTATCTCTTTGAGATTTTGGAGTATTACCTTCAACTAAACTAATATCTGGTTCTCCAGTTTCCGGATCTACACCAACATCTTTAAGACATGCCATCTGCAATCGGACTGCTTTTTTAGCGTCTTCCTTTTCAACAACATCTTTTAACTTCATTTTGGCACATGCTTCAGCCAGACGTATGAGTGCTTCCAGCTGTCTTGCAGTAATAGGTACAGGTGCATTTTCTTCTGTATTGCTGCTGCTGTTTCTTGTATCAACATAAAAGCTTTTCAAAACATCTGTTGCTTCATCAGTCAATATTGGATTAACATTCTTACGTGCATAAGCAATATATTTCCTAAGTAATTCCGGTTCAATTTCATACTCTATACTGTTTGACTTGTGAATTTGGAGAATGTGCTGTGCTAATTCCGAATCTCCTTTTCTTGATGGTTTATCTTCAACAACGAAAATCAAATCAAAACGGGACAAAATTGGTGGAGGCAGTTCAATTTGTTCAGCAAGTACTTTGAATCTGTCAAACCTTCCGAATTTTGGATTTGCTGCTGCAAGTACTGAACATCTTGAATTCAATGTGGCCATTATTCCAGCTTTAGCTATACTGACTGTCTGCTGTTCTAAAGCCTCGTGAAGTGCTGAACGGTCTTCTGACCGCATTTTATCCAGTTCGTCAACACAGACATTTCCCTGGTCACCAAGAACCAATGCTCCAGCTTCCAGAGACCATCCCCCTAATTCGTCCCTGACGGCTGCCGCAGTTAATCCTGCTCCTGTAGTACCTTTTCCGCTGGTATAAATACTTCTTGGTGCCAGTTTGGAAACATACTTTAGAATTTGTGATTTACCAATACCTGGATCTCCAACAATGAGAATATGGATATCTCCTCTCAATCTGGTTTCATCTTCCAGCTGTTTTGCAGCTCCTCCGAATAGCTGCATTGCAATAGCTTCCTTTACATCACGATATCCTTTGATGGATGGGGCTGTTGATTTAATGATTTTTTCATAAATATGGGGGTCTTTTGATAATTCAATAATTTTTTCTTCATCCTCTTCGGATAAATGAAGTTCTTCAAATTCCTGTTCCAGTGGCTCAATATGATTAACGTAAATGTAATTTTTAAATTTACCTGTTCTTTCTTCTCTGAAAGTCTTTAAAGTTCCCGTTACACGCACTTTATCTCCGGGATTTAATTCATCAACTAAATCATCCTCTAAAATCATCAGCATCTGTTTTGGTTCAGTTCCTCCTGATAAATTCTCCAGAGGTTCCTGCATTCTTGCGGTTTGAGTATCGATATAATGTGATTCCTCCTGCAGCAGTCTGAATGAACGTCCTCCACATTCACTGCATAATGAAGGTTCCAAAATAGTTCTGTCTGATGTTTGTTCAACTTCATGCAGTCTCATACATCCTCTGCATTCAAAAACAGCAGTTTCAATACGAGGCCTTATTTCATCGGTTTTTCTCACAATTCCATCTGCCGAAACAAATGAACCGATGTATTTACTTAATAATATTTTTAGAGGAATTATGTTGGTCACATTTTGAAAACGTATGTTTAAATCCGCATCTTTAGCTATTGGATCAATGTTTTTAATAGCTATTTGGGATGCTTCAATAACTTCTTCAGGCTTTTCTATTAATAAATCTGCTAAATCCGGATCAAACAGCTCTAATGCGTGATAATCTACAGTTAGGGATCTGTTATCCGGGTATGTTTCAAGAATTTCGAATACATCATCTTTATATGATGTTGCAAAGAATTCCTCAAATTTTGTAATTGAAGTTTGTGACCTGTTAGTTGTTTTCATAATTATAACATTAAGTTTTCATACATAAAAAATAGTTGGATTCGAGATTATTTTTTCATTAAAAATTATTTTTTTAAAATCGTTGTTTTATTCATTTTTAAATTATATTATTTTTATTTAGATTTTTATTGTGTATATTATAATTAAAATTTAAATTAATCTTTATTTATATATTAACTGGTGTTTAACTGGATAAATTGCCTATTTGGTTCTGGGGTTAATTTTGTTATTCTGCCAGTGGCACTTCGTTTAACTAAAATATTATATACCCCGATATACTAATATATTAAGTACTATTTAAATTGTGGGTATTATGAAAAAATCAAGATTAAGTTTGTTTAAATCCACATCTATGCTGATTTCCGTTGTGGGAATCATCATGATTATCGCTACAATAATTGTGGTGGCATATGTTGGATTTAGTGTTGTTAATGAGTCTATTACTGATGAGATATCGTCGGGTAATCAGTATGATGATTTGGCCGAATTGAGGTCGCAGTATTCTGACCTGGATCAGAAGTTCAATTCCGTCAAGTCAACATTTTATGCTGGTGGAGATAATGATATTCAAAGGTATAATGATGCTAAACTAGAATTATCTCGTGCAAATTCAGCTATTGATAATGTTCAGTCTGCCCTTGATTCTAATAAACCTTCAAATGAGGTTGACAGTAGAATAGATTTTGCAAAGGAGAAACTGCAGGCTGCTCGTGAGGCATATGAAAATCTTTAAACTCTTTTTTTCATTTATTTTTTATACGGTGTTTATACCCCAGTCCAACAACATACATTTCTGAACTTTTTTTACGTGAAGACGGTGGTTTTGTCGTTTTTACCTGTCTGTATTTTTTCTTAAGACCATCCAGCATTTCCTTATATTCCGGACCCTGAAATACCTTCATCACCAGATTACCTTTATGTTCGAGAATATTGTCTGCAATATTGATAACTCCATTTGTCAGATCAATTGACCTGAGCTGATCCAAATTCTTTATTCCACATAATTCTGGAGATGCATCACTAATCACAACATCAGCTTTCCCGCCGATTACTCTTGTAATTTTGCCTTGTACCTCAGATGTTGTAAAATCTCCTTTTATCCGGTAATAATTTTCATTTGGAAGTGCTCTGATTCTATTTAAATCAACACCGACTACAATTCCCTCTTCACCAACTTTCTCCAAAGCCACTTGAGACCATCCGCCGGGTGCAGCCCCCAAATCAACAACGGTATTTCTATTTTTTATTATTTTAAATTTTTTATCCAGCTGTTTTAATTTGTAGGATGCTCTTGACCTGTATTCTTCGGCTTTTGCCCTTTTATAGTAGGGGTCTTTTTTTCTTTCCATTTGCCATCTGCTGCTCATTTGTTGTCCTCCGGATATTGGCTGAAATCTAATGCACTGCAAACTGGTGCTCCGATTTTGATTAATTCAACATCAATGTTTTTATTATTAACATCAATAATCATAATTGTTCTGTCTGCAAGTCTTGGAACAATGGGACTGCCTGGATTTAAAAGCAGAACATCTTCAATTTGTTCTATTTTTGGTTGATGTGAATGTCCTGTAACTAAAACGTTAACATCCAATTGCTTTGCCAAATACAATAACTGCTGGCTATCTCCTCTTGGATAAACTTCTCCATGGGCTACTCCAATCTTAACTCCTTCAGTTTCAATAATTTTGGCTTTAGGAAGATTGATGCCTGCTACTCTATCCATATTTCCCTGAACTGCAACTACCGGTGCTATTTTCTCCAATTCATTTATTACATCAGTTGTAGTTAAATCACCAGCGTGAATTATCAATTCAACATCTTTAAAAGCTTCAATTACTTTTGTTGGAATAATTTTGGCCCTATCTGGTATATGTGTATCCGAAATCAATCCGATTAGCATTTCATTCTCCTCTTTTACTATTTTTGTTTAATGTTATATTTGATTTTGCTACATTGAACTACCACGACTTATAGAAGTCATGGATTCCTAACATCGAGTTGAAAGGCAATCCCCGTTGTTCCAACGGTTTAAAATATTA
>CADBPS010000136.1 GCA_902796575.1 uncultured Methanobrevibacter sp.
AATATTTTAAACCGTTGGAACAACGGGGATTGCCTTTCAACTCGATGTTAGGAATCCACGACTTCTATAAGTCGTGGTAGTTCAAAAGTTCCAAAAAAGTTGTCTAGAGAGAACGTATGCAACACAACTTCATTATGGGTTTTCATATAACTATAGATAAATGATTATCGATTGCTCTGTTTAAAGTTTACGAGGTCAATTTTCACATTTTTTTTATACTTGTTTTTACATACTCGTAAACAATGTCAGTAAAAAAAATTTTTTTAGATTCAAACAGAAAATTCGAAATCATCGATATAACCTCAAAAATCAATAATGAAATTGATATTGAAAAAGGTATTGTTAATATTTTTTCAAAACATTCAACTTCAGCTATTCTTGTTAATGAAAATGAAAATGGTCTTTTAAATGATTTGGAAGTGTTTTTAAATGATTTGTTTCAGAAGCATTCCTGGAAACATGATTTAATAGATAACAATGCAGAATCCCATTTGAAATCATTCATATTGTCTTCAAGTGAAACGGTTCCGGTTTCAAACGGTCAGCTGGATTTGGGAACATGGCAGTCATTATTTTTCGTTGAACTTGACGGGCCGAGAAAAAACAGGTGTGTCACCCTGACCTTCATAAGTGATTAAAATGAAAAAGTCATGGATTATTTTAATACTTATTGTCTCAGCTATTATAATAGCAATACTTCTAAGCAATTTACCATTTGATGTTAATTCAAATACCAATATTGACTATCAGCAGATAGAAGTTCAAATGAGAAAAACATGGTATTGAATTAGTATCAATACCTAGATAAATTCAATTTCAAATGCAATAACCGGATATTCGAGGGTGAAATTGGTAATGACTTCAGGTGATACTTCACCGAAGAATCCTTTTATTGAACTGTTTTTAGCCGTTCCAGTTAAATCAGCAACTCTGCCGTTAATAAATGACGGATTATCACTGTCGGTTATTTCAATTGAGTAGCCCAGGTTCTCAACAATACTGTAAACAACAGATTTCATTTCTGTAAAATTGGCGGTTGAGTGACAAATCAGTCCTGCAAGTTTCTTTGAGGTTCGAACTTTATTTTCTTTTGACTCATCAAGATAAAGCACATCACCTATTTCAAATATTTTTTGAGGAAGATCTTCATGTTTGTTGTCTTCCAGAAACTCCATTAAGCTGTTGATTAAGCTTGTGCGTATCATTGTTCTGTCGATGGTTATTGGTCTTGAAACCTGGACATGATTGTCTTCAGGCTGTTTCATTTTAGTGTAATGTGCCTCTTCGTTGGTAAGCATAAGGCTCATTATTTCCTGAAATCCTAATCCGATCATAACTTCACGGATAGTACTTTCTGCTTTAAACCAGTTGTTTTCATATGCAACGGTGTTGATGTCAGGAAGTTTGGATTCAACTGAGTTAATCCTGTATTGAACTGCAATATTTTCAACAACATCGACTTCATGTAAAATATCAATTCTGTATGCTGGAATGTAGACTTTCAATTCATTGTCATTTAAGATTTCAGCATCAAAACGTGCTTTCAATAATAACTCTTTAATATCTTCAGCATTTAAATTTGTCCCTCCAATAAGTTCATTGGCGGTACTTACATGAACGTTTATTTCTTGAGGTGTTAAATCAGGACTTGTTATTGTTTTATCTGAGTATTTGACTTCCATGCTTTTTATTTTTCCTCCGACTTCGGCAAATGAACAGCAGATAATATTCAATGCCTGATTGACTGCACGCAAATCATTACCTGTTACATCAACAATAACATTTTTAGTATCTTCCCTGATTTTTGTCAGTTCTCCGTTTATAATCGGAGGCATTGATAAAACGTTATCATCACAGTCTAAAATTAAAGGGTATTTATCATAGTCTTCAAGCAGATGAGCGTATGCAATACCTTTATCATGTTCTGTTAAAATTTCACCTGGAGTCATTTCACTTTCCTTTTCGAGAGGAACAAATGAATTTTCATCTTTAGGTGTTGCAATATATTTAAACGGTCCGGTTATAACATCTGCATTGTGAATACCAATAGCTACTTTTTTTCTGTCCCTTCCAATAACCCAGTGAAGATTTTCCTGGAAATCCATAATGTATTTGAGTTTATCGCCGCTGAAATCAACATCTTCGATTTTGGCAAATGCAATGTATGGTCTGATTTCAGCCACATCACTATCTACAGTAACGCTTTCATCTGAAGGGGTGATTTCGTATTTTGGAAGACCAATTTCCTGACCGATAAATCCTTTAAATGATCGGGCTACTCCTTCAACAGATAAATTATCCGGGCGATTCGGGAAGAATTCCACTTTAATTTCCTCGTCGTCAAAATCCTCAATATCGCTGGACATCATTGGTAATGTGTCAATCAATTCGTCTTTTTCCATATCTATTCCTAAATCTTTTAAATCTTGATATTTGAATGTAATAACTGGCATTTAATTATACTCCATTATAATCCGTATATTGCAATGAAAAACGCTGATTCAATAACAAAATGTAGTGCTCTGTGTTCTGCCTCGCCCATATGGCCGATTAGAACGGTATGACATACATCTATTACAAAATGAATAAAGGCCGCAAGTATTCCTATCTGAGGGGACAGGAATATTATTGATAATATGATAAAATGAAATGCTGCTTCCATTGTTTCATGTACTAGCCATGTTTTTGCCGGTGATTCAACTGATGTGTAGATTAAACCACCTAGTATTACGTAGAAGTCATTCAGAACTTTCCACATAATTTGTGTGTGTAGTATATCGCTTATCGCTAATGTTACTGCAACATAAAACCATATTAATATCATTTTTTGACAGTCCTCATGAAAACTAATAGCATAATAATCTTTAGCTATTTAATGTAATATATTTATCTAAATTTTAATTTTTTAAATACTTTTTTAAATAAGAAATGATATAATTACTAGTATTGTACTTACTTAAAATTTATGTTTTTGGAGAAAATTTATGTCAAATGAAGAAATTCCTAAGGATTATGATTTTAAAAAGGAAAAATTTTGGGAAGCAAAATGGGAAGATGAGGATATTTACAAATATATCGGTGACGGTTCAAAGCCAAGATATATCATTGATACTCCACCGCCATATCCTACCGGTTTGATTCATTTAGGCCATGTATTAAACTGGGTTTATATTGATATGAATGCAAGGTATCGCAGACTGAAAGGCAATGATGTTTTATTTACTCAAGGGTGGGATTGTCACGGCCTTCCAACTGAGGTTAAAGTTGAAGAAACCCACAACATCAAGAAAAATGATGTTTCACGTGCTACATTCAGACAGTATTGTGTTGATTTAACCACCGAGAATATTTCAAAAATGAAATCTCAAATGAAGGCTATGGGTTTTTCACAGGACTGGAATCGTGAATTTATCACAATGACTCCTGAATACATGAAAAGAACTCAGTACTCATTTTTAAAAATGTATGATGAAGGATTAATTTATCAGGGTATTCATCCTGTAAACTGGTGTCCTCGCTGTGAAACAGCTATTGCCTTTGCGGAAGTTGAATACAGTGACAACACTACTTTTTTAAACTATGTTAACTTCCCTCCTGCTGTTGAAGATTCCTATGAAAATATTGCACAGTCACAGGCTTCAGGAAAACAGGCTGATTCCTCTGAAAAGGGTATTTTAATTGCAACAACCCGTCCTGAATTAATGTCTGCCTGTGTTGCTGTTGTAATTCATCCTGATGATGAAAGATACAAACATCTCCTTGGAAAATATGTTGAAGTTCCTCTTTCACATCAGAAAGTAAAAATCATCGCTGATGAGGAAGTTGATCCTGAATTCGGTACAGGTGCAGTAATGATTTGTACATTCGGGGATAAAACTGATGTAAGTTGGGTAAATAAATATGATTTGGAAATCATTGATGCCATTGACGAAACAGGTACATTAACCTCTGCCGCCGGAAGATATGAAGGAATGGATTTAAAAACCTGTAAAGCCCAGACTATTAAAGATTTGGATAATGAAGGTTATTTGCTGAAACAGGAAGAAGTAGATCAAAATGTCGGTCAGTGCTGGAGATGTAAAACACCTATTGAGATTCTGGTTAAAAAACAATGGTTTGTAGCTGTCAGGGATTTAATTGAAAAAACAAAGGTTGCTGCAGATGAGATGAACTGGGTACCTGACCATATGAAATCACGTATGCTGAATTGGGCAGACTCAATGGAATGGGACTGGTGTATTTCAAGACAAAGGATTTTTGCAACCCCATTCCCGGTATGGTACTGTAAAGACTGTGGTAAAGTAATATTACCGGAAGTTGAAGATTTACCTGTTGATCCTACACAGGACATGCCTAAACATCCATGTGACTGCGGATGTGAAGAGTTTATTCCTGAAGAAGATGTATTGGATACATGGATGGATTCCTCAATTTCTCCATTATCAATAGCTGGATGGCCGAATGAAGATTATATAAATCACTTCCCATCCAATATTCGTCCTCAGGGTCACGATATTATTCGTACATGGGCATTTTACACAACATTAAGATGTCTTGCACTCACAGGTCAAAAACCATTTGATGATATTGTAATTAACGGAATGGTATTTGGTGAAGACGGATTTAAGATGAGCAAATCAAGAGGAAATGTCATAGGGCCTGAAGATGTTATTAAAGAATATGGTGCAGATGCCTTGAGAACATGGGCCGCCAATAGTGTACCTGGATCTGATGTTATATTTGACTGGAAAGAAATCAAGCACGGCTACAGATTTATTCGAAAATTCTGGAATGCTTTCAGATTCATAAGCATGCAGATTTTTGATGAAGAAATAGCTTACGATGATGTTAAAGATAATTTTGATCCTTTAGACTTATGGATTTTATCAAAATTAAACAATTTAAACATTAAAGTTGACAATGCATTTGACACATACAATTTCGCTGAAGCTATTACTCTAATCGAAAGATTCTTCTGGCATGATTTCTGTGACGAGTACATTGAAGCAGTTAAATACAGATTATACACTGATGTCAGTGCCGAATCAAACCGTGCAGCTAAATATACATTGAGAAATGTTGTTGAAACATCCCTCAAACTTTTATCTCCAATAATACCTTTCTTTACAGAAGAAGTGTATCAGTATTTCTCCGACGATTCAATCCATGTCTCCTCATGGCCTGAAGTTAATCAGGATTTAATCAGTGAAGAATTTGAGAATAAAGGAGATACTGTTGTTGAATTGATTGATGAAGTCAGAAGATTTAAATCAGCATCAAAAATAGCTTTAAATGTTGAGTTATCTGAAGTTAATGTCTATGCATCTGATTATAGTTTAATTGATATTTTCAATGAATTTTCACAGGATATTGAAGGCACTCTTAAAATTAAAAACCTTTCCATTAAATCCGGAAAACCTGATGTTCATGAAGAAATCATTGAAATTGAACCTGATATGTCACAAATAGGGCCTAAATTCAAAGGAGATGCTGGTAAAATCATTGGGTATTTAAAATCAACTCCTTTAAATGAAATTTCAGATATTCTAAACGATAATCATCAGTTATCCATTGGTGATATTGTTGTTGATGAAAGTATGTTAAATATTAAAAAGGAGATTGTTGGCGCTTCAGGTAAAAAGGTTGATGTTTTGCAATCTGAAAATTTAGATATGATTTTAGAAGTAATTAGATAATTTTTACTTCATTAATCATTTTTTTAACTATTTTTCTGTTATTTTTTTTTATACTTGTAGAATAGGGTTTTAATTTATTGAAATGCTCTTTTTTTAGAATTATTTTTAAAATAATTATTTATAGGCGAGATATTAAATTTTTACATGAGTGATGTGTTAATGAAGCATTTTAAACCTCATAGCATGTAACAGTTTAGAATTTAGTTGCTAATATCTCGCCTATTTTTAGCTGATGATTTTTTCATCAACTTTATTTGTTGAATTTTTGGTATATGACAAGACATCGCTAACGATGTCTGCTAATAGGTTTTTTAATCCTTATATTTAAAGCTTGTTGAGCTCAGACGTAAAAATTGTCTTCATTCGTAAAAATTGCCCTCACTCGTAAGTAAAATATATAAATAATGACTTTTATGCAATTTAAGTACAATCAGCTAAAATAGCTATTTTCGAACATTTGTCAATTTATTCATATCCAACTTAAACTTTGGTAATTAATCATTTTTTAATATAACAAACTAATCAAATTTATCCTTTGCATTCTATTTATTTTTCTTTTTAAATTTAGATGGTTATCTTTTCGTGATGTTAATCAAAGTTAACTAAGAATGTATTATGCTGTTTAAAATGATAATTATTTCAATTGGTAATTTCAATATTGATTGTTGTGTTGTGTTATTTAAAAATTAAATCATTTTTTCTTTATTTTAAAAATATGTATCTTTTGTGAAATTAATTTCATCTGATTATCAAAACTTTGAATCAGAACGTGCGTTGCAACATTCCTTTCAACAATATTATACTTTTTGAGTTTGTCCAATAATGTGATTTTTGAACAAGATTTTTAAAAAGAGAATTTACATTAAGGATAAGATTTGTGGAATTTCAAGAGAC
>CADBPS010000137.1 GCA_902796575.1 uncultured Methanobrevibacter sp.
ATTATTTATAGTTAAAACTAGTATAAATAATTTATTCCAAATAATTTAATTAAATTAAAATAAATTAATTTAACAATTTACTATAAAAATAATCACCATTGAATTGCTTTAATATATTATTTCAACTATTAATTAACCAAAAATTAATAAAAGAAGAAAAATAACTGTGTTATAAATGTGATGAATTAAAAAGATATTTTTACCAAGCACTAATTTTTGTAAATTCAATTAGTAAAATATATAATACATTAATGATAAAGAAAGGAGTACTAGTTCTAAAAGAGTACTAGTTCTAAAAGAGTACTAGTTCTAAAAGAGTACTAGTTCTAAAATTATGGAAAGGGGGGGGTTTTTTCAAATGAAAAAACTATATTTTTTATTATTAAGCATCATTTTAGTGATGTTTGTGATTTCTTCTGTATCTGCCAGTGATAATTCAACTGAAGAGTTTGTATTTGAGGATTTAACACCTACTAATCCTGAAGCTATTGACTATGGTCAAACTAATGAATTAATTTTAAAAAATCATGATGATATCAATTTAACGGAAGAAACATTAATTCGCAGTGATGAAAACTTTAATGTTACTATTTCAAATAGAACCATTGATGGAAATGCCACATTACTGATTAAATCCGACAAATGTTTAAACGG
Organism: uncultured Methanobrevibacter sp.; assembly: GCA_902796575.1. Taxonomy (GTDB): domain Archaea; phylum Methanobacteriota; class Methanobacteria; order Methanobacteriales; family Methanobacteriaceae; genus Methanocatella. The sequence continues at coordinate 655 of CADBPS010000137.1, forward strand.
AAACATTTATTTCTCATTTTTGAATAATGAGTCATCCAATCTAACAGACGGTTTGCTGAGTTACCAGTTCAACAATCTTGAAAAGGGATTGTATAAATTTAATTTCTGTTTCGAAAATGAGACAAACAGGGAATATGTTTATAATGTCAGCTTTTTAATTCCGTCTTTTTCATCAGATTTTATTCCAGTTAATGATGATTTGGCAATGTTTTATAAAAACGGGACTAAATTCACATTAACATTAGTTGATGACACTGAAAAACCGATTAAAAATCAAAGAATCAAGTTTATTGTTAATGGAATTAGATATAACAGGACAACTGATGATAACGGTTCGGCAAGTTTGAGTTTAAACCTTGGACCGGGCACTTATAATATTTCTGCATATTATAAGGGAACACGTGTTCATACAGGTCTTATCAAGAATTTCACATTTACAGTTCTTCCTACATTAATTGCCGAAGACGTTGTGAAATTTTACAGGAATGGTACTCAGTATGTTGTCACGGCACTTGGCAAAGACGGAAATCCTGTTTCGAACACAACCGTGAAAATTAACATAAACGGTGTTATGTACAATAGAACTACTAACGGTTCGGGGATGGCCAAATTAAATATTAATTTAAATCCGGGTAATTATACCGCTACTGCTGAACATGAGGACGGCTGTAAAATATCAAATAGTATAACTGTTCTTCCAAGTATAGTAACTGAGGATTTAGTAAAGATATATAAGAACGATTCGCAGTTTATTATAAAAACAGTTGACGGCAACGGAAACGCAACCGGAAACATTGCTTTGATGATGAATATAAATGGTGTTTTTTACAGTAGAGTATCTAATGACTCAGGATTGGCTAAATTGGACATTAATTTAGGGCCTGGAAAATATATTATTACTGTGGAGAATTTGAACGATTCATGTAAAGTGAGCAATACTATTATTGTAACTCCTTATTTATTCACTCAGGACTTGGTAAAATACTATAAGAATGCTTCCCAGTTTGTTGCTAAATTAGTGGATGAAAATTACAATCCAATTTCCGGGGAGAAAATTATTTTCAATATAAATGATAAATTATATGAACGTGTCACCGACAATGAAGGCTACTGCAGATTGTCAGTTAATTTATCACCTGGAGAATATAATATCACTACAACATCAAATCAATTCACAGTTTCAAATAAAATTACTGTTCTTTCCAGATTAATTGATTTAAATCCGCAGAATTGTACCATTTATTCTAATAAAAATGAAACATATGATGTTGTTGTAGTTGATGAACAAGGAAACAGATTGGCAAATGAAACAGTTGATTTTGAATACGGAACAAATTTAAAATCGCCAAGTAAATACTCACTGAAATCTGATGATGATGGGGTTGTCAGATTTGATCCTAAAAATAATTATCCTGGTGTTTCATACCCATTGACCATTACATATAATGGATATTCAATAAGCAATAATGTTTTATTCTATAAACCGATTATAGTAAATGGATATTAATTAGTAGGGGATTATAACAATCCTCAGCTATTTTTTTTTAATTGGCAAAATCAATTTTCATCATAAAATCTTCCTGAAGTTTTTTTCTTACAGTCCATTCTTCACTATTCAATTCTCAATTGACTAAAAATTCATAGAAATGAAAAAGTTCTAGGAGGGATGAATATTACATCTCCTACTTTTTTGATTGTTTTTTTGTTATTTGCAACTACAATGCCATATTGTGAATCATAACGGTTCATTGCATTTTTTATCTGTCCTTTTTTCTTTTTACCTCGTCCAACTTCAATTGGAATTGGATTTTCAAAATTGTCCTGTATTACAAAATCAACATTTTTTTCCTTATTCGGATCATAATAAATATTAAATGAATCAATTTGGGTATTTGATAAGTTAAATAAATTTGATGCTACTAAATTTTCAATTAATATTCCTTCATATTCATCGGAATTTTTCATTGTATTTCCCACTTTCGTTGATAAAGCATGTCGTATACTGCTTGAAGCGAAATAATATTTCCATGCCTTTTTAAGTCTTCTTGAAGATCCTCCAAAGGGTTCACAATGAAATATCAATTCTGTTTTTTCAAGTAAATCCAATATGTTATTGATGTTAGATAGGGAGGTCTTTAAATAGCTTGACAATTTATGCTGACTTATTTCTCCGGGGTTTTGAAGTGCCAATTGTCTAATTATCCTTTTAGCGATGGCCTGATTTTTTGAAGTTATAGTTCTAATCTGCATTATATCTTCTGTAATAATCTTATTAGTCATAGTAACTATTTCTTCATGGATATCAGCTAATGGCTTTTCCTCATCAAATGTTGGAAATCCTCCATACTTCAGATAATAATCCCATTCATTGGAATTGTATTCAACAATGTTTGTTAAGGTTTTATTCGATTCAAATTCATACTCTACTGCATTTTCGATATTTCCTGTAAAAAGTAATTCATATAAACTCCTAGAGAGGTTAGTGAATGATTTATTGTACTTTAATTTAAGATGCTGATTATAGTTTAGGGGAGTCAATATTCTTCTTTTAAGTCTTCTTGCAGCATCAGCATTATACTGCAGGTGTATTGCAGAAGAACCTGTTATTATCATAAATATATGGTCTGATTTGTCAAAAATTATTTTATTTGATACTGCCCAATTTTTATCATACTGGGCTTCATCTATCAGCAGAAATACTTTTTCATTAAGTGTACGTATATTTTTGTTGAATTTATTTTTTAAATAGATTTCAACTAATTCTCTTATGCTGCATTCTGCTATATCATTCAACTCATCGCATGATATATATAATATGTTATTTAATGGAATATTTTTCTCTTTAAATAGGTATTCATATGTTTGATATAATACTGTTGTTTTTCCAACCCCCCGAAGACCGGGCATAACTATAAATCTATTGGCATATTTTTCATCTATAAAATTATCGATTTGTTTTTTAATTTCATTTAATTCTAATCTAGTATTCAATTTAATTCCTTTTTTGGTTAATTTTGAATTTACAGTACTTGAAACAGATTCCAGTTCACTATCAATGTAATTCAATATTAATTCATCTTTCTCCAACATTTTTCTAAGCCTCAGTTTCATCTTTGTGTTCAAATATTTGTACACTGCTTTATAAATAACTGTTCAAATATTTGAACACTATAATATAAAAATATTGGGATATACAAAATATTCCTCTATTCAAATATAATCTCTTATGTTTTGTTTTAATGCTACTTTTTCTATTTAATGAGTAGAAAGTAGTATTGTAATTGATGTCTAAACTTGAAATTATCTAGTTGATATTATTTATAGGGTGCTAGATGGAACAAAAATTTAAGAGAGTTATTTGTTCTTCTTTTGTGTTGATTTTAAGTTTTTGTTGTCCCGTATTTA
>CADBPS010000138.1 GCA_902796575.1 uncultured Methanobrevibacter sp.
AAGTCTGAATTAACAAAAGAAGGATTTGAAGTATTTAATGAAAAATGCCTTGGATCAACATTAACAGAAAATTTCATTAAAAAATACATGCTAATTCTATGCTAAGTGACTATAAACAGCTAGAATTTTCATTCAAACAAAGATTACTTTCAAAAAGAAATTAACCTACTCTTCAAGAAGAATTATGTTTTTAGGATCCACTTTCACAAATTCCGGAATTTCAAATTCATGATCATGAATCTCTTTGTCACGTTTCCACCATAAACCGTTGGCCAGAGTTATCTCCCATTCAAATGGCATTTCAAGTTTCACGGAATTTATGGTGTCTATAACATTAACATCATTTTTATCGGCAGGATAAAAATCATGTGCTCTTATTCCGATATGGGTGATGTTTGGTGTGATTTTTTCGGATACTTCAAGTGTGATTCCCCAGTCTATGGATTTGAGATGGTAATCATCTATAATTTCAATTTTTGAAATATTTTTACATCCTGTAAGTCTTGCAACCTGAACCTTTCCGGGATTTTCAAAAACTTCGTGAGTATCTCCTCTTGCTATGACTTTTCCCTCATCAAGTATTATGAGCTCGTCACAGAACTGAAACGCCTCGTCACGGTCGTGGGTCACCAGAATGGAAAACCCGTTAAAATCCTTCAGTGAATTTACAAGTTCAATACGCAGCTGCTCCTTTAAAAAAGTATCCATAGCGCTGAAGGGTTCATCCAGCAGTATGACATCGGGACTGTAGGCCATTATTCTGGCTAAAGCCACTCTCTGCTGCTGGCCTCCGGATAACTGTCCGGGATATCGTTTCTCCAGACCTTCGAGGTGAAAACGTTTAATCATGTCAGATACAGTTTTATCACCGTCATTTTTGGATATTCCGATTGCAACGTTTTCTTCAACAGTCATATTTGGAAACAATGCATAGTTTTGAAATAAGTATCCTACATTTCTTTTTTGGGGTTTTAAATTAATTTTTTTATTGGAATCAAAATAAGTGGTTTCATTATCATCCATTAAGATTATAACACCATTATCCGGATTTACAATACCTGCAATGGACTTTAAGGTCATGCTCTTCCCGCAGCCTGAAGGCCCGAGAATACCAAGACATGGTTTTTTCAGTTCAAAATCGACTTCCAGGTCGAATTCCTTAAGTTCCTTTTGGATGTTTACCTTTAACGATTTATTAATCATAATTTTCCCAGCTTATTGTTTCCATTGCTTTTCCTTGCGTATGGATGCAAAATCCATTATAAAAATAGCTATGAATGATATGATAACAATTACTATTACATAATTAAATGCATCTCCCATATTACCTGCAGCCACTTCAGAATAAACTGCCATTGGGAGTGTTCTGGTCTGTCCTGCAATGTTACCTGCAAGCATGGCTGTAGCTCCAAACTCGCCTAAGCCTCTGGCGTATGCCAGAATTCCGCCACTGATGATTCCAGGCAATGCATTTGCAAAAAGAATTTTCCAGAAAATTTTCCACTCCGACATTCCCAGGGTACGTCCTGCATCAAGCAGATTGGAATCTACCTGTTCGAATGCTCCACGGGCGGAACGATACATTAAAGGAAAGGACATGACCACTGCAGCAATAACAGTTGCAGGCCATGAAAAAGCAATTTTGACTGCAAAAAAGTCAATGAAAAATGCTCCAATTGGTCCCCTGACACCGAAAATATATAGCAAAAAGAATCCTACAACTGTAGGAGGCAATACTATCGGCAGTGTGAAAATGCCGTCAAGTGCAATTTTTATTGTGTCATTTTTAATCTTGACGATAGCCCAGGCAACAATCAACCCCAAAAAGAAGGTTATAAAAATCGACAGGCTTGCCGTTTTCATCGAGATTGAAATAGGTGACCAATCCATCATCATGTCCATAACTTCCTTATATTATTTAACTGACTAATACAATATTAACTTACTGTTCATGTATGGTAAATCCATATTCAGTAAATACATCCTTAGCTTCCTTACTTTGCAGGAAGTCAAGGAATTCTTTTGCAGCATCAGGATGTTTTGGATCTTTGGTTACAGCTACAGGATAAATAACCGGAGTTTTTAAAGCACTGTCCGGCGCTTCACAGACTACTTTAACATTGTCGTTGGATTTAGCGTCAGTAGCATATACTATACCGCATTCAGCTGATCCCTGAGCTACCTGATTTAATACTGCAGTTACATCAGTACCTAAAGATAATTTAGATTCAACATCCCCCCAGACACCAGTATTGTTCAATACTTCCTTACCGTATTGTCCTGCAGGTACGGATTCAGGATCTCCGATAGCTATATTACCGTTCACATTTTTCAAATCTTCAAATGATGAGATATTTGCAGTTGAGTCCTTAGGTACAATCAGAACAACCTTGTTTTCTAAGAACTGAAGATTGGTATCATTGTCAATTAAACTTTCATTAACTAAAGCATTCATCTGTTTATTGGAAGCGGACATGAATACATCAGTTTCTAAACCGTTTTCAATTTGAGACTGTAAATCCCCGCTTGAAGCATAAGTTGGAGTGACTTTCACACCAGGATATTTCTGTTCAAACATAGGGATTAATTTTTCATCATATACATTTTTTAAACTAGCAGCAGCAGCAAGGTCAACTTCCTGTCCTTTTAAGCTGGTGTTAGTAGTGTTAGCATCAGTAGTGTTGGTGTTGCCACCTAAAAAATCAAACAGGCCAGCGGAACATGAACTGATACTGACAACAGCTATTACTATTGCTATTATTGCAACAATTAACATTCTATTAGATTTCATGATATTTACCTCTCGGATAATTTAAATATAATATTGGCATCAGATAATCAAAGATTTCGGCAAAAAGACAGATGTGAATGAACAGTGTACACATCAGATACAAAAACCTGCAAAAATAATCCGTTCATTTGTACTCAGCTATTGAAATTGCAATGAATGAACAGTTTTGCAGTATTTTTCTGTTCGATTCCCCATCTTAAAATTATAATTTAATTACATAGACTGCCAATTACAATTTATCTTCATTATGATATATAAATATATTCATATCGAAGTTAAGCATTTACAGAAATCGATAATAATCCAAGTTAAAAAAATGGTAAAAAAGTATCCTACTATAGTTATTTAACATTAAAAAGCAGAAAAAATCAGATTTGCATAGACAAAATTTTTCAGAGAAATTTTTTAAATAATATCAAAATTAACCCATATATTCAATAAAGGCTCCATTATAGAAAATACAGCCATTATCAAATTAAAGATTCGCAAATTCAATTAAGAAGCAATTGGAAAATTTGATAGATTTAATTATAAAACTTAATTAAATACGAAGTGAAAATACTTTATTCACGATAAGTTAAATTATCCCGAAATTGAGAAACATATCATCAGACATATAGTAATTTTTACTTCATTTTAGAGTATTGATCGTAAAAGGTAATTTTTGAAACTTCAACAAAATGTTCTTAATAAATATATATATATATACCCCATATAAAAAATATCGATTTTACACAATGATGTTATTAAATTATATTTTGGCATTATAATTATACAATGTTTTATGGTAAATATCAGTTTATTTTTAATAAATTTGATATAAAATGCAACGTTACTCCCTCCAGTTTTTTTCAGAGTTTACGGGACATTATCTGATTTAAAGTATTTTAATCTTTTTTTCAGGATGATTAAAATTTTATCTTTTCATTAGAATATTGATTTAAAGAGGTTATATTGTATAAAAAGAAACTGACTAGTTTATATACTACTTTAAAATTATATATCTTCGTCAAACTGAAATTAGATGAGTATTTCAACTGACTTTAAATGGTATGAACGTTTAGTCAGATTTTAAAAATAGGTGATAATATGACTTCAGAAATATTGTGCATGAGCAAAAGTGCCATTGCCATGGCTGCCGATAGTATGGTAACCGTTAATGGCAGTAAAACATATAAAGGAGTAAATAAACTATTTATGCTGTCCCAAGATAATCCTCCAATGAGTATGATGATTTACGGATCAGCAGATTTTGAAAAAATTCCAATGGAAACACTAATTAAAGAATATCGCAAAAGAACCAATTTTAAGGATAAACATGATATAATTTCAATTAAAGAGGATTTTCTGGAATTTTTAGGAAAAAATACTCCAAATTCCGATTTTGCATCAAAGATTGAATCAGGATTAAAATTATTCAAACCCATCATTGTTTCTAAAATGGAAAATTATGATGAATCCGATTTAGCTGATTTTTTAAAATCCGGAAGTGAACATGATTTGCCGGATTTTTTAAATGATTACCGCAGGATTATAAAAAAATATGACAAAGAATTTGAAGAAATTATTCCGGATTATATAGATGATGAACATTGTGAGGAAATTGTATCCCTATTAAAAAATATATTTTTCAATTCTTTGATAAGAACGGGTACTGGTATTGTTATTGCAGGATTTAATACTCATGATTTATTTCCTTCTGTGGTAAACTTTAATTTATGTTTAAATAACAATGGAAAAATTGAAATAACAGATTATGAAGAACTGATTAATTATGGCGGAAGTGCAATTTTTCCCTTTGCCCAAAAAGAGGTGATAAATACATTTTTAACCGGGATTGATTCGACAATGGAAAATGCAATTGCAGATGCTTTCAGTAATTTATTCGATAAACATATCGAAAAGTTACGTTTAGATTTCAATTCCAATAAAGAAATAAAAAATAACTCCACTATAAATCAAGTTTTAGATAATTATATAGGGTGCTAGAAATTTTCATCTAAACCCAACATTGAGATTTGCCTATTTTTCTAGTTGGCAACAAATTTCCAATTATGCTAC
>CADBPS010000139.1 GCA_902796575.1 uncultured Methanobrevibacter sp.
ATATCAACCAACATAATAAACATAAAATAACGTAAAATAAAGGAGAAAAAATTATGAATCAAAATTCACCAACTTGACGACATTGACTCATATTTAATAAGCTTAAATTACCTTCAATGATTGGACTGTTCGCAACTGGAATAGTTTTAGGCCATGTTATAAATGATACAAGCCTGATTTCTGGTCTTTCAGAATTTGGTATTGTATTTTTAATGTTTATTATTGGTCTTGAATTTTCAATTGAGAAATTTTCAGCCATTAAACGCTATGCCCTGGTTGGAGGTATGCTACAAGTTATTTTAACGACAATAGCCATTACATTTTTAGGATTATTTTTAGGACTTGAATTGAATGGTGCTCTATTTTTAGGATTTTTAGTAGCATTTTCAAGTACGGCCATTGTAATGAAGATAATGCAACAGAAGCGCATGACCCATTCACTGGAAGGTAAGGTAACACTGGGAATATTAATCTTTCAGGATATCGCTGTAATTGGAGTGATTTTATTAATACCTCTGCTTGGAGGAAGGCCAATTGAACTGCATACAATACCAATGTTGATTATAAAATTCATAGGCTTAGGATTATTAATACTAATTGGAGCAAAATGGTTCATACCATATGCATTAAAGGATGCCACGAAAACAAAAAACAGAGATCTCTTTTTAATTTTGACATTATTTATCTGTATAGGAACAACTTTTACAACAAGCCTCATTGGTATCGGTCCGGAATTAGGTGCATTTATTGCAGGACTGCTCATTTCAAATACCGAATATTCTCACCAGACATTAAGCTATGTACAGCCTTTTGAAGACATATTCATGTGCTTGTTTTTTATAAGTATCGGATTAATGGTGAATTTGCATTTATTCCTGAATCATATTGGAATTATACTTATTCTAACAGCCATAATACTTATAATAAATTTCATAGTAACATTCATAACAGGAATAGTTTTAAAGCTCCCTGCAAAAGTGTCTGTTACAATAGCTATTCTTTTAAGTCAGATAGGAGAATTTTCATTTGTACTTGCAAGTGAAGGTATGAAATATGGGCTGATGACAAAAGAGTTTTTCTCCATATTTTTAGGAATCAGTATTCTTACAATGTCTTTAAGTCCGTTTTTACAGAAATTAACTCCAAAAATAATTGAACAAATCGAAAAAATAGATTATTTCAAAGTTGATGAGGAATTAACCACTATTCCGGAAGAATTACAGAAAACACAGCCTATTAAAGACCATGTTATTTTAGTGGGAATGGGAAGTATTGGAAAACAGATGAGTAAAGCATGTAGTCAGTTTAATGTACCTATACTCGCCGTTGATATGAATCCAATAATTGTTGAAAAACAACAGTCATTAGGAGTTCCGATTATATATATGGCAATGCATCAAATGAGAATGTTTTAAAGGAACTTCATGTAAATAATGCGAAGTGTATTGTTATATCAGCTTCAACCTACGAAGGTACTCTTAAAACAATCAATACTGCAAGGAGATTGAATCCAAACATCCACATCATAGTAAATACAAAATATCTGCGAAACATTGATGAAGTTATAGATGCCGGCGCAGATGAAGTGGTGCCAAAGGAATTTGAAACAAGTATATTGATGTTTACCCGAATAATGGATTATTATAAAAAAGATGCCGATGAAATAGCTGATGCAGTGAATAATTTAAGATCATATAAGTGCCCATTATACTCTTTAAACCATTGTCAAAAAAAAAGAAAATTTAATAAATAAAAAAAATAGAGTTTAAGCAATGAATATAAAAGATGCCATACTGGATAATAAGAAATATTTAATATTATATCTAGTTTTAACAATTGGGTTGACTTTTATAATGCTCAACCAGTACAATTACCAGAACTTAGGTTATGATACAATTTTAATACCATTGGTAACGATTATTGGACTTATTACATTAATATATTCTATTAATAAAGAAATTGAACTGCATAAAGTGGCACTGATTCTTATTATAATATTCGGATTACTAATGGTTTTTTTAGGTCCGCCACTGGCATTTTTGGATGAATCGGCCCATTTTACAAGAGCAGAATTATTATCGGAAGGAGTTATAAATCCTGAAGAAAAGGATAATGGCTTTTATGTAAACAATTATTATTTCGGATTAAATAAAGCTCAAAAAGGACTGACAGTATTGGATAATCCTGCGGTTAATAATCCCATCAATGAATCAAAAGGATACTGGAGTTTTACAACAGAAACACCATTTTATTCATATATTCCATCCGCAATAGGAATATCAATAGCCAAATTTCTTGATTTAACAGCCATTTATGCATTATTCTTTGCAAGAATCTGTAATTTATTGGTATATGTAGGGGTGGCATATTATACGATTAAAAAAATACCTGCATTCAAAATAGGATTGACTGTAATTGCAACAATGCCTATAGTTGTCACTCAGGCTTCGTCAACAAACTACGATGCATTTATTTTCACTTTTACACTGATAATCCTATATTATTTCGTTAAAATGTATAAGGAAAAGGCAGAAAACAAATATATTTCAATATTTTATATCTCAATTCTTATAATAAGCCTTATTAAACCACCACTTTGTATTCTTACACTCCTAATTCTTTTAATTCCAAAAGAGAATTTCAAAAGAGACAAAATTTATTATGTAATGATTATTATTCCAGTATTAGTAGCTGCAGTATTATTGAATAAAGAAATCCTGGACATAATTTTCCCTGTAGCAACCCAGGTTAAAAGCCATATGCCAAGCAACATTTCACCAGGAAAGCAGCTGAATTATATTTTGACAAATCCATTAATAATGTTTGATTTAATGAAATACATTGTTACAAGCATTCCTAGTGTCTTTGTTATAGATTTAACAATCTTTCATTATGCTGATTTTAAAGGCTTGAAATTTTATAATTTAGCTTATGCATTATTTTTTATATTATTCTCAATTTTTTATAAGGAAGATATTGTTCTATCAAAGAAAAAAAGAATTATTTTATTGATAATGCTAATATTAAGCTATTTGGGAACTTATGGAATTTTCTATTTGACATACACCCCTATTGGTTCCGGAGAGATTTTAGGTGTTCAGGCAAGATATTTTATTCCCGTTATTGCACTGCTGCCGCTGATTATTAATTGGGATGAAAAATCAGTAGAAAAATACAAATATATAATGACATTTATCATACTCTTCCTGACAGGGTTAATTCTGCTGACGGCAACACACTATTATTAAAAAAAAGTAAGGAATTTAGAAAAGTAGAAAATCTACAAATCCAAATTTAAATTTCGCACACGAAAAATTAAAAAAAAGAAATGCTTTCTTTAACTTTCACTACATAGTTTTGTTGAAATTGGTATTTAAACATTTACTTCATCAAAAGTGAATTGCTATTTTCGTCTGATAAATCTCACAAATTTAAATGCACCGAATGAAATTACTCCAACAAAAATAATACAGACCATAATAGCCAAAATATCCCATGATAAATCATTATTGGAAAATTTCAATGTATCAATGATTTTATATTCAGGAGCAACGGGAATATCAGCTGCTTTAATCAGCTTACTGTTGATATAAACATCATCCACATAGTCAGTATAGTTAACACCTAAATAAGATCCACCTTCATTTGAAACATAAATGTTTGCATAAGCATCATCACTGGAATGGAAATCATAAGTTATGATATCCCTTCTGTCAAATCCATACTTATCTGATTGAGCCAATTCAACCATATTCTTTATTTTATCATTACTATCAAGTGAAAGATTTCCCGATCTGGATAATGAATAATCATTTGGAAGAGAAATATATTGTCCTGGTTGTAACTGGCCGGTTTTAACCTTATCAATTGTAGCAAAACCATAGTTGCCGTTTGGCGCCTTGATAATAAAGTGTCCTCTCCCATAAGGTTGCTTAATCTCTTGGATTTCTTCCAGTTTTTCTTCAGAAATTGTGTAGTCATCATTAATCATACTTGCAGAGATATTTTCACACCTTTCGCTGTCAACACCATCATCAATACCACCAAATCCAATCATCCACCCGTCCTTGGTGATAATAACATGAGAAAAATATTTTCCGTCAGTTTTATATTGTTTGATAATTGGAATTCCATGCCAATCCATATTTTCTATTTTTATATTAGCAGTTGCATTGGAATCCCTCCTGAAAGTCATTATACTATCATTGCCATTTTCCTGCAGGATTATAGAACAGCATCCAAATTCATCCGTTTGATTGATTTCACTATGAGAATTCTGATAATTATAAGCACTGGAAACTCCAACAACAGAGATGAAAACAGCAGCGATAATAATTATTAAAATTTTACTTTTTAAATCCATAAAAACCACTAATCCATGATAAAATTGTCAAAAAAAAATAATTAAGAAATGATGTCGGAAATCATTCCAAAAAGCTCCATTGTTTTACTGGTTGCGGTATCATTAGTAACATCTTCGGGAATTTCATAAACAAAAGTAGGATAACCTGCCTGGGCTATTGGCTTTGAAACTAAAACTGCAGAAGTAGACTTGTATGTTTCATTGCCCACAACAGGATAATAATTAAAATCGCTAGTCTCATTAACTTTTTTGGCTATTTGAACAGATGCATTATCCATTTCGGGTGTTGCCAAATAGAATCCCTCGCCATATCCAGCCATATGTGAGTGACTGATAATAACTGCATCAGCATCAGATTTCACAACATCCGGATTGACATGGTCATGAATTAGATTCTCACCATTGGCTCTTCCGATATCATAATCTTCAGGATTATCTGTAACAGTGACCTTGTAATGAATAATTTTAACAGAACCCTTATTATATTCTTTGGCTGCTTTTATTACCGGTTCAATGGATAACTTTTCTCTAGGATGAATTCCAGTAATCAAAGCTATTGAAGTTTCAGCATTGTCATTTCCATAAACACATTTTTCAACTGTACCAGTACTATTATTTGCGAGTGTCTGATATTGTGGCTCTTGAGAAAAATTATTATTGCCAAAAAAGAATAATCCTGCGGCAATCAGTAAAAGAGCTACGATTAATATAATTTTTATATTTCTTTCCAATATACCACCTAACAATAATATGTTAAAATGTTATATAAATATTACTATACACACATTATGTTTATTAAATTCGAACTGTAAAAGCTATATTATCCAAATGAATGATTTACCAATGAGAAAATTAAAAAAATATTATAGTATATTACGAAAAGTTTATCCCTAATGGATTATAAACATTTAATCATGGAATCTATAGATAACCTTTAGAAAAAAGAAATTGCAGAACTTGAAAAATATTTAAAAAAATATAGGTGAGCACACAAGATTTATATGAGAATATTGGCAGTTAGAATGGTTAAATTAGGTGAAAGTAGAACTATAGTTGGGGAATTTATTCGTAAAGATAGAAAAACTGTCGGAAAATGGGTTAAAGATTATGATGAATATGGAATTGACGGTTTAATACCAAGACTATAACATAAATAAGCAATAATTTAATTAAGTGAAAAGCATTCATTTTATATAATATTTTCTATAAAGTAACACTGTTTAAATGAAATTAATTTTATTTAGTTGTTTTGAAAGAAAATTGATAAAGATTGAAAATGTGATTATATGTCGGATGATACTTTATACAGAAGAGCAGAAAAGAGAGCAGATGAAAAAATCAGTTTTTACAAGCACTTATACAGTTTTGTAGGTGTTAATCTACTCCTTTTTATAGTGAATGCACTTACCTCATTTGGTGAATGGTGGTTTTATTGGGTTACAATTTTCTGGGGAATTGGACTAATTATCCACTTTTTGAAAATATATATTTTTACAGACAGATTTGAAGACACACGGGAAAAAATAATTGAAAAAGAAATGGAAAAGATGAAAAAAGAATAAATTTTAACCCAAAACCATAATATGTTGGGATAATATCAATAGTATAATAAGCTATAGAATCGGCAGATTATCCCAACTCATCTTTAGCAATTGTAATTTTATTTGAAATCCTAGCTTCACCATACTGTGATGTGATTATGTACTCACCGGGCATTAATGTAATATTCAACCTAACTGTTCCATTTGAATCTGATTGTCCTGCGTAAAATACTCAATTTATATTGAATGTTACGGTAGCATTAGCTAACTTATTGCCCTGGCCATCCAATACACTTACTTCAAATTGACTTCCATCCAAATAGGTCATGTTCAAATCGCTGGCATTTAAAACATCCAGAACTGTAATATTATACGACATCATAAGGCCCGTTAACGGATCACATGCAGTCAATATATAATCACCAGGATTCAACCAAATATTTAACTTGGCAGAGCCATTTTCATCTGTTGTACGATTATAAAATACACCATTAATATTCATAGTAATGTTGACACCACTAACCGGCCTGCAGGTACCATCAATTAATGTAACATAAAAATGAGATTCATTTCCAAAGTATTTAAGCAGGTTATTAGCCATTAATGTAGGCAGTACAGTAACCATATTTTCAACAGTAGTATCACAATAGCTGGTTTTAATAGTATAATTTCCGGGATTTAAGTTGATGGCCATTTTAGCAGTACCGTTTTCATTTGTGGTTCTGTAATATTTTATACCATTTATTTCAAAATTAACATAAACATCAGCTTCACCAACATCTACGATAAATTGAGAATCATTTTTATAGATTTTTATTAGATCATCACTGATAATTGGATTTTCAAGAGCTTGAACTACCACGACTTATAGAAGTCGTAGATTCCTAACATCGAGTTGAAAGGCAATCCCCGTTGTTCCAACGGTTTAAAATATTAA
>CADBPS010000140.1 GCA_902796575.1 uncultured Methanobrevibacter sp.
CAAATTCAACGCAATCTTCGAAGAATTAGGTGCAAACGTAAATGTAGCTTCCTACCACCCTGGTGCTGTACCTGAAATGAAAGGACAGGTTTACATCGCAGAAGGATATGCTGACCAAGATTCCATCGATACATTATTGGATTTAGGTCAAAAAGCAAGAGGAGAAGCATATACTTTACCTGCAAACTTATTAGGTCCTGTATGTGATATGTGTTCTGCAGTAACTGCAATTACCTATGCCGGTATTTTAGCTTACAGGGATACTGTTACTCAAATTTTAGGTGCTCCTGCTGACTTTGCACAAATGATGGCTAACGAAGCTTTAACTCAAGTAACTGCATTAATGAATGATGAAGGTATTGATAAAATGGACGATGCATTAACACCTTCTGCATTATTAGGTACTGCTGACTCCATGAACTTCGGTTCTCTGGAAAAAATCGTTCCTGATGCATTGAAATACTTAGAGAAAAAAGGATAAAACTTTTAATTGTTGATTTTCATCAACAATTTTTTTTCTATTTTTTTTTAATTGCCACCAAAAGCCATTATATATATAAATTGATTAAAGTGTAGTTTTTTCTGCAAACGGGGACTTACTTTGAATATTATTTTTTATATCAACATTTTTTCAATATACACAATCACCATGTAGACATTGAATTTTAATTAAAACTTTTTTTCGTATAATGCTAATGATGAAATTATAATATAAAAATCATTTCTACCGGTACGATATGTTAAGAATTTCTTTTGTCTAAAAGTTGCAGATATTAACTAACCTCATTTAAGCACTTCAACCATATATCATCTATCGAGAAATTTTAAAATATTGGGCTTTTTCTGAGAAAAAGAAACAATATATCCGGTAAACATTGATTAAATCAGTTTCACAATATGATATATCCCGTAATCTGTCAGATATTTGGCTTTGCTGTTATTTTCTATGTCTAAATCACGTGTCAGAGAAGTGATTATGTTTTTCATACCATTTTAGCTGTGTAAAAGAACACCAACCCGGGCATCGCCTGAAAACACTTCATATCCCCAGTAAGGTTTACCGTTTTCATCAATGGCCTGTTCTCTTTTAATGGTTAGTATCATTTCCTTTCTAAATTTTGCATTTGGGTAAGACCAGCTGACCATTGTTACCAGTTTGCGTTTATCATATCTTTCAAGAATTTCGTGTATTTCTTTTTCCTTAACATATTCGTAATCTACGATTCTTTCTATGTTTTCCAGATTATCCTTAAATATTTTATTTTTCGAATCATAGGTTAATGCCTGTTTATAGTAACTTTTGGCCTGTTCGACCATGTTCATTCTATTAAGAATTATTGCTTTTGCATTTAATCCAAATGCGTAATCCAAATCCTTTTCCTTATACAATGGTAATGCTTCATTTATTTTTTTCAAAGCCAATTCATATTGTCTGTTGTGGTCAAGGTTTAATGCCCAGTCACACAGACATATTGCTTTGTTGTTTTTGACTATTTCAGATGAGCCTAATTTCAGTGATATATTATAGCAGTCGACAGATTCTGCAAACCTGTGTGGTTCACTAAATGCCAGGTCATGGAGAATGATTCCTTTTATGTTCCAGCTGTTGGGATCATTATATAGTCTAATAGATATTTCAATGGTATCTAATGCTTTATAATGCTTATGTTGTCTATATAATTCCAATGCTTCATCCTGAGGATCTATCGGTTCATTTTCCTCTTCAAAAAATGTTTGCTGATTTCTTTCATATGCATCGTCATAATATGAACCTCCTCCATAGTTATTGCATATATCTCCTTCATCAACCCAACTGCCGCAATTCGGACATATTCCCATTAATTATCACCTCATTTCAAAAGATATTAACAACTTACTAACAATTAAATTGTTGTTTTCTGTAATATTTAAAGTTTTGGCATTATTTTTTAGAGTTTGAAAATATATTCGCTGAAATATTAATGTCATTCATTTCAACGGAAGATACATTTTTCAAAAAATTTTAAATATATATAAAATTAAATGAATCAATGTAAATGGTGTGGTTATATGGATATTTACATTTGGATATTAATAGCTATTGTATTTATATTTTTGGAATTAATAACAAATACATTCTTTTTAGTCTGGTTTGGCATTGGTGCTTTTGTATCAGCATTATTGAACTATTTAGGATTTGATATTTATATTCAGTTTGCTGCATTTTTAATTGTGTCATTGGTACTTATATTATCAACCAGAAAATTTGCCGTAAGAATTACAAAAGAGCCGACTAAAAAAGCCACTTCCGAAAGATTAATAGGAATGTATGCTACTGTTGTTAAAAAATTATATGATGATAAAGCTATTGTGGAAGTTAAAGGTGAAAAATGGAGTGCAATTATACCTGAAGATATTGAGGTAGGTGAAATTGTAAGAATATCTTCAATTGACAGCATCATATTAGTAACTGAAAAAATTGACAAAGGAGATTAAAAAAATGTTATTGGGAATAGCAATATTGCTTATAGTAATTTTAATTATAATTGGATTTAAATCAGTAAGGATAATAAGACCATTTGAAAAAGGAGTAATAGAAAGACTTGGAAAATACAGCAGAACTGCAGACAGTGGTGTTGCAATTCTTATTCCATTTATAGAATCAGTAGTAAAGGTGGATTTAAGGGAACAGGTTGTTGATGTTCCTCCACAGGAAGTAATCACCAAAGACAATACTGTTGTTGTAGTTGACTGTGTAATCTTTTACGAAGTGATTGATGCATTCAATGCAGTATATAATGTGGTTAACTTCTATCAGGCAATAACCAAACTTGCTCAGACAAATCTAAGAAATATCATCGGTGATTTGGAACTTGATGAAACATTAACATCCCGTGAAATGATTAATGCCGAATTAAGAGAAGTTTTAGATGAAGCAACTGATAAATGGGGAAGCAAAGTAGTTCGTGTAGAAATACAGAAAATTGAACCTCCTCAGGATATTGTTGAAGCTATGAGTAAACAGATGAAAGCAGAAAGAATGAAACGCGCATCTATTCTTGAGGCAGAAGGTTACAAACAGTCTGAAATCACTCGTTCAGAAGGAGATAAGCAGGCTGCAATATTGGAAGCAGAAGGTAATGCAGAATCTATTAAAAAAACTGCTGAAGCAGATAAACAGGCAACTATTCTTAGAGCTGAAGGTGAAGCAGAAGCTATTGAAAAAGTCTACGGTGCAATTCATGAAGGAAATCCTGATGACGGACTAATAGCTGTTAAATACCTTGAATCTCTTGAAAAAATTGCAGACGGAAAGTCAACTAAAGTATTTTTACCTTTGGAATCAAGTGGTGTTTTAGGATCTGTTGCCGGAATAGCAGAATTATTTAAGGAGGACAAAAAGGAATAATCTTCCTTTTAATAGGATGAAGGTGTAAAAACCTTCATTCTCTAAACAGGTCTAACTAATCAAAATCATCCGCATTATTAATTTATATTTCGATAATTGAATTTAATACATTAATTATATAATTGTATACGGATATTCACCCTTTTCTTCAAATTCAGATTCTAACCATTTTTTCAATAATGGCTCCGAAAGAGAGTATAAATTATCATCAGATTTATGAATTAATGATAAATTCTCAAGTTCTCTAAGATTTGGACTTAATGAACCAGACTTAACATTCAAATACTTTGCGATGTCAATACGTTTAACAGGTCCATTTAACATGGATAATATTATTGTTTTGTTTTTATAACTTAACTCATACCAAATGTTCACTAAATTTGAAGAGATAACGTAAATGGATTCATTAAAGTTACGGTTTATTAATTCAGGTGTGCATTCAATATTTTCAGGCAGTATTTTTGCAAAATTATTTATATATGCTGGAATTCCAAGAGTATACTCATAAAAACTATTAAAACCATCTTCACTAAATTTTAATTGGGGTTTTTTTTCATTTAAATACTGTTTAAGAGTGTTTTTTGAAAAAGGAGATAAATGAAATGAAATCATTCTGCCACCAAATACTCCATTATGCCCTGAAATTTCAGAAATAAGAGTATCATTTAAACTCATTGATCCCGTAAAAACATAAGCAATATTTCGCTGATCTTGAATATAACTTCTAATAACCCATAAAAATGACTCTTTATAATCATTTAATTCTTTAATTATTTGAAATTCATCGATTAAAATAATAATTCCATTTATTTTATCTTTGTTTGATTCGTAAATTTTTTCTGGAAAAGTTAAAACATATTCCATTAACTCTTCAATATTTATTTCACTTCTGAAAATTGGAATTGGAATATTATTTATTTCCTGAATTTCTTTAAAATGAAAATCATTTGTTTTAAAATATTTTTTTAATTTCTTTTCTATATTCTCAAGAATATTATTATTACAGCTTGTTAAAGTTTTTTTAAAATAAAATTGCATTAATGCATCAATACTCATTTTTTTTCTTCTAAAACATTCTGCCTGCGAAAAATTTATATAAATAACTAAAAAATCCTCTTCCAATTCTTTTTTAATTTTTTTGAGAAAAACTGTTTTACCAACTCCTCTAATGCCAGTTAACAATATATTTGGTGGTGTTTCATTTTTTGTAGTTAATAACATTTGTTTTAAATGATTTAATTCAATTGACCTATTGAAAAATTGATCATTATCTAAGTTTTCATTATTTCCCCATGGTAGCCTATTCATACAATTCACCACATTTATTAGCTTACAATCTACAAAAAATTTTTTTATTTGATATTTAATAAAATTTTATTGAATATTATATATAATATTTTTTGATTATATAATATAATTTTATTACATATAATATATAATATTTTTTGATTATATAATATAATTTTATTACATATGATAAATAATATTTTTAATTGCCTATTCAATTCATTATAATTCATTAGACAATTTATGCATAGTTTTCTTTTTTAAATACGTCAATCAACTCACAAATCAAATGAAATTTGGATTGATTAA
>CADBPS010000141.1 GCA_902796575.1 uncultured Methanobrevibacter sp.
AGGTTCCTATTTAACTTATAAAAAATATTCTGATTTCTTTAGCAGCATGAACAAAACTGATGAGGATATCTACAAGTATTCGCAAAACAAAACTGTTCATTTAGCATTTATAACTGATGAAAATTATGCCATGCCTACTTGTGTGGCCCTAACCTCATTAAAAGCAAACAAAAAGGAATATACTGAATATGTTATTCATATTTTGGTTTATGATGTTGCAGAAGAGAGTGAATTAAGATTCTTAATGTTGGATGATGAAAACTTTAAGATTGACCTTATCCATGTAAATCTTGATAAGAAATCTAAAAAATTTACTAAAAAGGATGGAGATTTGCATGTGTCTCCAGCAGCACTGTTTAAATTGCGCTTGCCGGAAATTCTGAAAGACGTTGGTAAAGTTTTATATTTGGATGGGGACATCTTAATTCAAGATGATTTGTTACAGTTGTATAACACTAACATTAAAGGGAGATATGCTGCTGTGGTTAAAGACATAATTTCTGAACGAAATCCCAACCATATGAAAGGTTTGGACATTAAACATAGATACTATTTCAATTCAGGCATGATGTTGCTTAATCTATCAAAATGCCGCAGAGATAACATGACCAATAAGCTATTGGACTATAGGGAGAAAGGAAAAAATCATTTCATGGATCAGGATACCTTAAATGCCGTATTTAAAGAAAATGTTAAATACGTTTCATGCAGGTATAATTATCTTAACAAGTTCCATGATTGGTGGAATGGAGAGAAGTTATCTATATTCTATGGGGAGTTAATTCCAGAGGACAAAATAGAATCTTACAAAAATGCAGCTATCATTCATCTAGGCAGCCATGAAAAGCCTTGGAAATATGACATGGGTTATCTTTCAAAGCTTTATAAAAAATATTATGATAAATCACCGTATAAAGATACAAAATTAGTATTAGAAGATTTCTCAGGCTCTGAAATGACTTCATTAAGAGAAGCATATATGAAAACCAAAGAGGAAAGAAGATTCTATGAAGCGAAATACAATGAACTTAAAACTATTATAAATAATGATGACATTTATGAAAAGGAATATAATAACCTTTTGAATACTTTAGATGATAAAGGAGCATATTATACTGAGTTAAAGAAAAAAGAGAAAGATATTGCTAATCTTAAGAATTCTGTTTCTTTCAAAGTGGGCAGATTTGTTACTTATATTCCTCGTAAGTTAAAATCAGTTTTCAATAAATAGGTTTGAGTTTTTGTTTTATTCAAGCACCTAATTTGATTTGATTTTTAATCAAAATTAGGTGTGTATTTTATATTTTAAGATTATTTTTACTTAAAGGTGGTTATATGGTGAAAATATCCGTTGTTATTCCGATTTACAATGCTGAAGAATTTTTAAAAGAATGTTTGGATTGCATTGCCAATCAAACATTAAAAGACATTGAAATTATTTGTGTAAATGATGGATCCAGCGATAACTCTTTAGATATATTAAATTCATTTGCCAAAGATGATGGTCGATTCGAAATTATCTCTCAAGAGAATGCAGGGCATGCAGTTGCTACAAATAGAGGGATGAAGCTAGCTAAAGGTGAATATTTATATTTGATGGATGCTGATGATATTTTGGAGTTAACTGCCTTTGAAGAAACCTATAACTATGCTAAAGAAAAAGATGCTGATTTTGTTTTATTCCAATCATTAAATTATGTTATGGATGAAGACAGATATTATAAATCAGATATTTACAGTATGGAACATATTGCGGATTTTGTTGGCGACTCAGTATTCGATTATAAAGATTTGGGGGAACTGATTTTCGATATTCCCGTTACTCCTTGGAGTAAATTGTACAATAACCAATTTATCAAGGATATTGGTGCTATTTTTCCAGAAGGACTTATTTTTGATGACAATATATTTTTTTGGGATGTTCTTTTCAATGCTAAAAGAATTGCATTTTACAGAAAATATCTTTTTAAAAGACGTTGGTATGATTATTCATCAACAACTGCTGGGGATCAACGTTTCTTAGATTCAATTGACATTAATAATTTGATGGTCGATAGATTTGAAAAGTATGGTCTTCTAGATAAATACTCTGGAAAA
>CADBPS010000142.1 GCA_902796575.1 uncultured Methanobrevibacter sp.
TTCACCTAAATAGCTGGATTTTAAAACTTTATCATATACAACAGTACCGTTGGAATGTTTTACGGTTAACCGTACATCAACATTGTATTCACGACCGTCCTGATATAATTCTCCTGTATTTGTAGCGCCGTTTTTAGGAACCTGACTGTTTACTGTTATGAAGTTGAATGATGCAGCATTGTAGATTGCATTTGACACATCTATTCTGTTATAAGCTGCAATATTGTTTCCACCATAGATTACGGCACCAAAGTTTTCACTTTCACCGTAGCTGATGTCTTCAGCATATATTGGAAGTGCATAAACCCATGCC
This sequence comes from uncultured Methanobrevibacter sp., assembly GCA_902796575.1. Taxonomy (GTDB): domain Archaea; phylum Methanobacteriota; class Methanobacteria; order Methanobacteriales; family Methanobacteriaceae; genus Methanocatella. Next base: position 314 of record CADBPS010000142.1, read on the forward strand.
TGATTTTTGGTCATTGTGTTGTCTTTGACATTAAGGTTTTTACTGGATTTGTCATTGTATATTGCGCTTCCGTTTCTTGCCACATTGTTTTCAAATACATTGTATTGAACGGTATTTGTGGTACCGTTAATGTAAATAGCTCCTCCCAATCCGTCATATAAGGTGTTGCTGGAAGCTATTGCTGTATTGTGTTTGAAATTTGATCTTTCGATATTTGTTGATTTACTGTTTACGAAAACTGCACCTCCATTGTTTTGAGCATAGTTTCCTGTAAAATCTGTATTTTTTATTGTTGTCGTTTCAGCATTAAGATATACTGCTCCACCGTCAATTGATACATGGTTGTCTGTAAAGTCACATGCATCAACTACTATTCCCATTCCGTTAAGCTGAGCTGCTCCACCGTATGGTGCGGAATTATTGCTGAATTTGGAATCAACAATTGTAAGGTTCATATTTAATTCCACATATCCTGTTGAGAGTGCTCCACCAAAGAGGTTTGCAGTGTTGTCTTTGAAGGTACAGTTTTTAACTTTTCCGGATCCATGGTATGTTAAGGCACCTCCATGGTCAGCGCTGTTTCCTATAAAAATACAGTTTTCATATGTTGTTCCGTCCCTGACACAGCCTGCTCCACCGTGGGAATTGGATCCTCCTGGCGATGAGATTGCACTGTTTTTTATGAACGAACAGTTTTTGATTAATGCCGTGAATGGGGTTTCTGATCTTCCTACCTGAATTGCTCCTCCATAGACCATTGCAGAGCCTGAATTTTTAACAAAATTTGATTCGAATATTGTATTTGTTACTTTCACTTTATCTCCGAACAGCCCCAGAGCCCCCGCCGCATTTGCAGCAGAGTTGTTTATGAACTTACACCGGTCTACCACTATATTCTTTCCTGCTTCGGGAGTTGTTATAACATCATATGATGAATATACCGCTCCTCCGGAGAAGGTTCCGTAATTATTTAAAAATTCACAATTCTTTATTGTAATATCACTTCCTGTAATGTACATTGCACCACCCATTAATCCCTTTCCGTTTTTAAATATCAGATTTGAAAACACCGATCCCTGACAGCCATCCTGAACTACAAATGCAGATGCCATATTTTTACCGTTGAATGTGGCCTTTGAATTGGATGTTATTGTAACGTTTTTGTACAGATATATTGGTGTGTCCTCCTTGTCAGCCTGAAATTCGCCTTCAAGGTAAAGTGTGTCTCCGTCACTTACATTATATATTAGATAATCCTGAAGTTCACTGTATGATAAGCCGTTAAAGTTCCATGTTTTTTGTAATACTTCGTCTGTTTGAGAATTTTCTAGTTTATCTTCTTCATCAATTGCACTTATTCCACATGTATCGTCATTTTGTTCAATATCACTTGCACTGACTGTATATATAATATTTGTAAATGCAAACACTATTAGACAAATGACTGATATGGAAATTATATAATTTTTGCTAATAGCTATCTTATTTCTAAACATTTTTTTGTCTCCTTTTGAGGAAATTTGATAACAACAATTAATTAACAAAAAGCTATTAATTCGCAATTAATCTTTTTATCCTACCCTTAAATTTTGAAAATCCTTCTTATTTTGCAAATTTATGATAGAAATTAATGAATTAAAAGTTGACTGTCAAAAAATTGCAGTCAACTTACACCTCAATAATTTTTAGGATAAAAAAATGAGATTATAAATTCAACTTTTCCACACAATTTTACAATTCAAAAGCAATTTTATCAAAACTTTATTAAATTGTGTAAAAATAAAAGATAATCTCTGTAAATCCTCAAAAAGATATTATTAGAAAGAAATATAAATATTTTTTCTTATAAGTGATTATAAATTAATATTATAAGAAAATATGCTGTTTTAATTAAAATATTGGCATCAGATATCAAAAATTTAATTAATATGTAAAAATATAATAGAACATAAATTTACCAACGGGACAGAAATTATGAAAAGAAAAATGATAACGATTATACTAATATTTTTGCTTTTATTTTCAGCAGTTAATGGAGTATTTGCAAAAACCACCGTTTTTTTAACTTCAGATAATATTATTGGGGAAGATGAAGACATCAGCATGTTGAATTCCATCAAAAACTACATAGAAGAACTGAGCAACGGCGAAATTGAAGTAATAGTTGATGAGGAATCACCGGGTCCAGGTGAGGGAACCCGTGCAATTACAAGCAATGCAGATGTAAGCGTGAATATAGCTGCTTCAGATGCTGCAAACTTTGTTATACTGGCAAAATACAGCGTTAACTCAGGCAATAAAATGATGTTTGTAAACACAGGAGATTTTGATTTGGATGAGGCTGATTCACTTCGAAGAGCATGGGATGATGATTACTCCACAACAACATTTGCCGGTCTGAATTCACCGGGACGATTCCTTAATGATGCAGGAATACCATATATTCAGCCCTTAAAAGAATATCCTGATGCAGGACCTAAAGGCTATCTGAATCAGAACAATGATAATGTAAACAAATATATTGCAGAAAAGGTAGTTGAAAACATCAACAGCAACACAAGCAAGAATCTGGATGAAAATCTGATTGTAAGACATGATTTGCATCCGTCAGAAATGGCAAAGGCAAGTCAGGAATTACTCGAAAGCGATGATAAACAAATGAACGGAACATACAATACATATACTGCACCGCAACTTCTTTATTTAACAAGCTCCTATTTAAACGGAAACGGACTTGAAAGTCCTGCTGATTTTGAAGGACCTGAAAATCCTGAGCAGTCCTCCATGTTTGAGAAAGGATCATACAAAATCGGCGATTATATGAAGATGGGAGGAATAGTTAAAAATTACATGGATGAAAACGGCAGGGCACCGGATTACATTGAATATGAAGGTGCAAAAATAAGCTATTATGATTTGGTTCAGAATTTCGCAAAAATAACTCAAAACCATGACGATTCATCCAATATGGCTTTTGAAAGAGAATACTCCTTTGATAATGTGAATGAATCAATAATATCAAATGTCCTTACATTGTTAATACCAATAATCATAGTAATCCTAGCTTGTGTTGGACTGAGAAGATTAATACGAAAATAAACATTAATTAATAAGAATAAACAAACAATAAACTAGAGGTGAATTTATGAAAAGATATTTATGTGAATTAATCGGAACAATGGTTCTTGTTTTGTTCGGTTGTGGAAGTGCTGCAATCGCAGGAACAATACTTGGTAACCTTGGTATCGCAATGGCATTTGGTTTATCCATTGTTGCAATGGCTTATGTTATTGGAGACATTTCTGGATGTCACATCAACCCTGCCGTTTCGATTGGAATGTGGATAGACGGAAGAATGGAAAGTAAAGATTTAATTTTATATATTGTTTTCCAATGTATTGGAGCATTAATTGGAATCGGAATTTTAGCTGTACTCATTAACAGTGCCCCAAGTCTTGGAGGATATGCAGTAACAGGATTAGGTCAAAACGGATTCGGTGCAGAATCAAGTGTTGGACTTAACTTAACCGGTGCATTAATTACAGAAATCATTTTAACATTTGTATTTGTATTTACTGTACTTGGAGTTACAAGAAGCGAAAAAACAGGTACTGTTGCAGGAATCGTTATTGGTTTAACTCTTGCATTCGTACATATTATGGGAATTCCATTAACCGGAACTTCAGTTAACCCTGCACGTAGTTTGGCACCAGCTTTAATCCTTGGTGGAACTGCTCTTCAACAGGTTTGGGTATTTATAGTAGCACCAATTGTTGGAGCTGTTATAGCAGGTTTACTCCATAAAGGAATTTGCTCAGGAGAATAGATAATTCTCCATCTTTTTAAAAATACACCACACCATCACCTACCAACTACAAATGCATCATCTTCTAAAAATCATATCAATTTTCAAATGGAATGATTAGTGATTGTGAGATATTATTTTTTAAGGGGTTTGTCAATAAATCCATAATTTTCTAATTTTTCTTATTTTTATTATTTAACTATTGATTTACTATTTATATTTAAAA
>CADBPS010000143.1 GCA_902796575.1 uncultured Methanobrevibacter sp.
CGAATGATCTGGAAAGCTTCTCCGTTTCATTTTTCGCAATTACATTTCCCAAATATGGAACAATCGAACCTGTCGCGGCACTCAACAAACCCGATGCACCTGATAAAACCATGTTATAAACACTATATACTGAAATATTCGACAATGTGGAAAACAATGTTAATACTACTGTATCAGTTCTAGTTGCAACGATAAAAGCAATATGTTGTGCCAATCCATTCCACTTTTGTTTGATTGGCTCTCCTTTGAGAATTACACGATAATCTAGCTTATATCTATGTTCAGCATACAATTTCATGCAAATTGGTTGAAAAAGATAAATCAAGGCTGCTGATAATTTGATTATATGTACCCCATATCCTCGTTGTATAAGAAAAGCTGACATAACAGTCGATAACGTCACTGTAACAATACCGAGTGTTTGAGTAAAATACAACCGTTGATCTGCATCTATTAAAATTAAATATGGCCAGCCAATAAAATATTGTGCAAAAAAGGTGATTGCCAAAATCAACACAAGAGTGGAGACATATATATAATTGAATTCATCCTGAATTAAAAATGGATAATATATTGCTAACGCAATGGTAAAGACAGAAAAAATAATTCCTATCTGTGAAAAGAATCGTTGTGTTGATTTCACTAACTCACTAATTTTATTATAATCTTTATTCGCTAACGGCTCATATAAATTCGATGCAATTACTTGTCCAACTCCACTTTCAAGAAGCGAAATAATACTCAAAAAATGAGCAATCGATTGAGTCAATCCGTTAACATTGGAACCATAATATTCCAGTATCAATCGTGGAACAATAAATGCGCAAACTATCGAAGTAATTTGTCGTAGCATTCCAGTAATTGAATTTAAAGCCAATATTCTTTCCCTGTTGAAGTCCATTTTTCACCAACTAATCTATGTAATCAATCCATGACTGTCCAAAGATGTCAACAATCGGTTCTTATCAGATAACAATCCTTTCATCTTTCTAAATATTAGTTTCCCCACCATATTCCCCCCTAGTAATCAAATCATCGATCGTATAATATCTCTATAATATATACCATTAAAATCAGCATCCGCTAACAATTCATATAATCCAGCTAAGATTTGTAGAGATATTAAAATCGATAACAAGATATTAAATAATAAACGAAAACCCGATTTCTCATTTGCATCTCTAATTGCCGGAAACGAAATCATCCCAATTGCATATGGAAGTCTATCTTGGATGATTGGGATTTGAATCCCTATGCACCATACAAGAAGGAAAGTTGTTAAAAGGTTCCTTTCATCATCACCTCTATCGCTTCGTGTTAATAATAAAATCGATAATAACAAAATACAGGCAATCATCTTTAAATTGATATTCAAACTTATCATCACCGGATCATCATTTGAATATAGCCCAATTTTTGTTGATAAGAATAACAGATAGTTAATGTTTGTATTCCTCAAAAGTTCAACAAAAAAAGATCCACTCGATATGGCACTATTAATTATTAGTAATATAAAAGCCAAAAAGATCAATTGTATATAATCCTTTTTTTGTGTCATAAGAATTTGGTGGAACCATGTAATCAATGTTAAAATTATAGTTATTGGATGTATTAGGCATGAAAACACCATGATAACATAATATTTGAATTTATAATGGTGAAAATAAAAATGATACGCATATGCCCAAATCGCGCACACCAAACAACTTCTAATTCCTGTAACTAAATATATAATAAAAGTTCCAGCCAATGCTTCGCCCAAATATATCAATAATAATTTAGCACATTTCGAAGTATTACACTTCATTGCATAATCCGATGTAATTTTTTCAAGAAGGCATCCAAATATAACAACTGCAAGAAATGGTAATAATCCGTTCGCCGGAGTTAATGAAATCAACCACATAAATAAATGAAATATAGCTGTATTCCAGTTAAAATAATACAGAATCCCTTCACGATACAACTCAATATTCAAATAGTGTTTATATAAGTCATCGCTAATATGTGGCTCGATGAAGAAACAGAAACCTGCTAAGGAAATAATTAATGTCATCCAAATTTTGCGCACATATGAATAATTAATTTTTATTACTTCTGAAATAAACATGCTCAATATAAATACGAATATACTGACGAATGTTGCAGTTGCAACGAAAGCAAAAAATATATCTTTGACCACGCTATCA
>CADBPS010000144.1 GCA_902796575.1 uncultured Methanobrevibacter sp.
ACGTAGCAACTAATGCATAAGACCCTGAATCTTACTCCTTTGACCACTCGGATACACGTCTAAAAGAAATATCTGAAAAAGTAATCTGTGTACTAAATTTCAGCTAGTATTAATTATGCTTTTTTTTAGTATAAATATTTAATCCCATTCTATCCCTTGATTGTTTGGCCAAATGTTCTCATATTCTCAACTTTCAGCAGGTTTTTTTCATGTAATGAAATATTTAAGCAGAAAATTCTTTCAAAGACTTCTTCATATGCAGTCTGGTCAGATATCCGAATACGAATCGAAACCAGACAGTTAATGTCAAAACTGCATATTAAATGAAATTAAAAAAAATAATTATTTATACATAACAAAGCATTATTTAATTAACGTCAGTTAGTATAATTTTTTTTTTAAATAAACCCAAAAATAACACGAATATTTCGTATAAAGCTTATAAAAAAGTTTCGATGCATATCAAATTCTGGCAATAACTCCGATATAGAATTTGTTTTGTGACAATTATGAAATTTTTGGATGACAAGAACTACCTGTGGTTATTGTAATGCAATGTGTGTTTTGCGCATTATAATGGAATTTGCATTACATAATGTGATGTGTGTTTTGCACATTATAATGGAATTTACATTATAATGGAATTTCCATTACATTTATATAAAATGTTTTCAAACATATTAACCAAAGGTGTAATTATGTCAAGCTTACCATTGGGAAACGATAATGATTTAGATGATACACAATTCTATAATAGAGTAGATGAAATTTCATTCATATCTGACAACTTGGAGCTGACTGAAAAGGGATCAACTCCAACAATACTGCTTACAGGAATTAGGGGTGTGGGCAAAACTGCACTGATGAAAAAATTAAAAAAGGATTTCCAAGACGATTATATGGTTGTCTACATGGATCTGGCAGGGATGGATAAGTTCAAAGAGGATGACAAACTAACTCGTTTCTGTTTCATGAGATTATTCTACGAGTGCATCATAAATGCCTGCAGAGAGTCAAATATCACAACTATCGATACCCAAATTCGAAAATATTTAAAAACCCACAATTTCAAATTGGATAGAATAGACCTGGTTGACAAGATTCCAATCCCTATTCTTAAATCAGAAGAGGATTATGCAAAATTCACTACTTTTGTGATGGATTTGCCTCAGCAAATATATGACGAATGTAAAGACAATATTGATGGCGTTTTAATATTCATTGATGAATTTCAATTACTAAAACAACTTGATGAGAATGTCAATAATTTCCTATGGTATATCAGAAGCATCATCCAATCCCAAAAGCATATTGGCTACATATTTTCCGGAAGCATGAGCATCAAGGACGATTTGATTGCAGCCATTGCAGGTCAAAAAGGTGCTTTCGGAGGAAGAATACTGAGCTATGAGATTAAAACATTCTCATTTGATACAACAAGAAATTATTTGGCTGAAAAGGCAGATTATCTTGAATTCGCAGATGGCGGATTTGAAAGGTTCTATAAATGCACAAATGGAAATCCCTATTATGTAAATAGCTTTGCAAGATTGCTGCCGCCTAATGAAGAATTAGATGAAGAAGAAATAATATCCGAATTTAAAAAGACTCTGCCTTACTTATTGGTCCATTTAACTAATGAATGGTATAAACTAAACAATCAGGAACAAAAGATTATCGCAGCTCTTGTTGAAAAACCACTGAAGAGAATTGAAATAGCAAACAAATTAGGAGTAACTAGCGGAGCAATTGGCGCTTCGCTAAAATCGCTTCAAAACAAAACTTTGATAGAATTGGATAAGGACGGCTTTAGAATATATGATTCCATTTTCAAGGCATGGCTAAAAAACGAATATGAGGAAAAGGGAGATTATCCCTATTAGATAGCTACTGTCTTAAACAGTTTTGATTTGAAATCATCTTCTATATTAATGATAATAGCTATTGAAATTAACTTTTAAAAACCTATAATCCATTTAACGGAAAACATAAAAATAATTTATGTTTCATATGTTTTTAAGAATCCGGAAATTTTCGCATAAAAAAGATAAAATAGTTCTGATACTTATCGATTTTTCATCACTAAAAACTCTTTGTTTTATATAAACCAAAAAAATAGCATGAACAATTCGTATAAAATGTACGATATAGTTCGTAGCTTTATAAAAATCATGCCATTATGTAATGAAATGTTATATTGTAACCAATTTAGATTCAATAGTTGGAATACCACTTAAATTAGTTGTTGTTCTATTCATTCCAAATGTCTGTGTTTTACTATGGACTGGAGCTACTAATTGTACTTTTAAATTTATAGCTTCTTCAGTTATGATTGATTAGATAGTGATTTTAGTTAAATTATTAAAATGATTTTTTCCAATTTGAATATTTTAGACACATTTAGAAATTCAAATGCAACAGGTTTGCTATCTTTATCAATATCTAGGATCACATTATTGTCTAATTCAAGTGAAACTTCATATTCATAATCATCCACACGATTGATGAATAATGAGTCTCCTTGACGGTCATAATCATATGTTACTTTGTTATTCATTTTTTTATCTTTTGATTAATATAATCTAATTTATTGAAATCTTGTCTGATAATCCTCATTAATGGATTGTGAAGGAATGTTTCAAAGATTAAGGCAAAATATCCAATTCTTTAAATATTCCTAACATCAAAATGTTTAGTATCGGGCATAAACGATTCATCACAAGAATTAATTACTTTAATTGCCTCTTCAATAGAATAATCTCTCATTTTTAAACCTTTATTTTATATTTTAAAAAATTTAACTTGATATTTTTTTATTACAAATTTTATAAGCTTTTTATTTTAAATAGGTATAATGTTATAAAGTTAGTGCAATTTTACATGTGTATAGCAATTTTTATAAAATCATTGAATACATAGAATAGTTCAGGTACTTATAGATTTTTAACCTCTAAAAACCCTTTAATTCATATAGTATCTATGATAAATTTAGGTAAAATTATATACATTAGACAATATACAATCATTTAAACACTATATATTCACAAGATAATATTTATTAAAATATTTTTTATAAATCAATCCAATTGGGATTATTATGATTGAAAAAATGGGAATATATTAAAGATATAATTTAAGTTCTCGGCATTATCACAGTTTTTTTTTGAATTTGATTTTAAAAATAAAAAGGCATAACTTATATCTCAGGATATTACGGAAGATTTTAGAAAAGATGATGCTTTATTTATCTTCGATATGTGAAAAACCGGTTTTTAACTCTTTCAGTTCCTCTTCGGGAATTTCAGATATGATAACATCATCACTGACTATATTGCTCTGGCCGAAGGGATCATTAATAATTAATGTGGCAGTATTTTCACCATTAATAAGTTTATGAATTTCAGCTAGTGTATTTTTAGCATTTTCCTGTGATTCATTATCGTTGAATAGATGCATTGCTTTTTTTACTGCACCTTCAAATCGTGTTAGTATTCCTTCAACATTTGTTACATAACCTTCTGATTTAGGACCGGGTTCCACTTTAACTCCAATTTCAGGGATTATTACCGTTGCTGACTGTGACCGCACAACTCTTGTTGACAATGTTTCTTCAGATATTTTTAACGTATATTTTGCAGGGTCATTATGTTCAAGAGATATTATATCACTGTGCTTAAAACCGCATTTTCCGCACTGTATTGTTGTTTCCAGTACCTTTCCGAAATGAGGTATTTCAATTTCCTTCATCATTGAGGTTGCAATTCCATCCACGTTACATGCAGGACATTTTATTATCATTTCATTGATTTCAATTGTTTCTTCTTCACTCATTATATACATATCCTTTGTCTTTTAATTCTTTTTTAATTTTATCTATTATATCTGTGTTTTCAGCACAAATTAACAGCTCTCTATAGCTTGAAATATTGTATAGATTAGTCAAATCTTCTCTAATATCTTCATTTTCATTTAATTTATTAATAAATTTTTTTGCAGATTCATAATCCGTAATATTGATCTGTCTTTCCAAGTAATCTTTAAATCCTTTTAATTTATAGGTTATCTTTTCTATACTTCCGTTGTTCTGATTTATGATAATATCTATCACATCTTCAAGCTGTTCAACACTGTTTATTAATTTAACTGTTGCATATGACTTATTAATTATTGTTAATATCTGTTTTAGGCTTTTGTCAATAGTATCAGTATTTATTACTGGAACGTCATGTTTTTCTGCCTGTGATATTAAGTGATTATGTATTATTCTGTTTTCACAGAAGAAATCAAGCTGTTTTCCCCCTCTATGTATTTCTATTGCTCTTTTAACAAAGCGCTGTTTATGTGCCTCTTCATCAGAACTTAATATGAAAAAGTAGATTTCAGCATAATCCTCAAACTGTTTTGTATCAATCAGTCCTGGAACAAGATGAACTCCTTCAATAATAATATCGTCAAAATCAGTTATTGCCCTTTGAATTATCTTTTCAAGTCCTGGGATAACATAGGATGCATGTTCATCAAAGCCCGCTGAAACCAGCTCTTTGTAGTTGGTATAATTTTTCTGGTTTCTCAGGTGCTTGTATGCATCGTAGGATGAACTGTGCAGTGCGGGAGCATATTCTCTTCCAATTATTCCCCTAATTACTGCTCTTATGAAATCACTCTCAATTAAATGTTTTATATTTAATTCTTTGGATAATTGGGAGGCTATGGTTGATTTTCCTATTCCTGATGCACTCCCAATTAAAATGACATATGGTTTTCTCATTTTTGTACTTCCTTATTCATTGCTTTAGTCAAACTTATATTGATTTGATGTATTATATTAATTGTTGCTTTTATTTTTTTTATGAAATTTTTTATTTCTCTCTTATTTTCATTAAATTCCGTTAATCACCCATCATATTATTTATTTTTTAAATTTAAGTAATTTATATCTTTATTCAATTATGGAAATTACTTTTGATTCTATCTATTTTGGCACTTAAAACATATATTTTAATATTAGAAAATACAATATAATATATTAATAATGTAATTTTTTTTGGAACTATTTTGATAAAAATATTTTTCAAGATTTTTCATTTATAGTATATTATAAGTTATAATATTGTAGGAGAGATGGTGTTGTATTCATTAAATTCAGTAAAAGAGATTCAAGATTTAAATCCATTTATTGTCGTAGGCTGCGGTGGTGGAGGAGAAAAATTCTCTAATCTTGATGGTATCGAGACGGTAGGCTTCATTGATGATGATGTTAAAAAGCAGGGAAAACAGTTTTGCGGTCATGTTATTTCAGGTAGTTTGGAAAAATGCTTGATAGATTCTTCTGCTAAATCTCTTGTTATAATGTTGCCTATTGGGGCTGAAGGAACTGCACTTAAATATGCAGTTCAGGCTATTGATAAAGGTTTAAATGTTATTACCTCGTTTAGATCATTGTCTGTTGAAGATAATCCTTCTTTAGTTAAATTTGCTGAATCCAAAAATGTCATTATTAAAGAAATTAGTCCTAGATTGGATGTTGTGGAAATGTTTGCAGGCGTTGCACCTGAAAAATCCTGTGAAGTTTTACCTAAAATTTCCTATAATGCTAAAGCTCCTGTTATTTTTGTTGGTGGAACCTCACAGGAATGTGGTAAAAGAACCACTTCTAAAAAATTGGGTATCGCTGCCAAGGAAAGGGGTTTGAATGCAGCCATTATATCTACAGATGAAATGGGTCTTGAGGAACCTACAGATTTTAACTTCAGAGCAGGCAGTCTATCTGCAATGGATGTTCCTGCAGCAGTTTTAGCAGCTATCAAGTACATTGAAGAAACAAAAAGTCCGGATATTATATTCGTTGAAGGCCAGTCCAGCCTAACTGAAATTGGAAATCCTCATCCAAGAGGACTATCTGCAGCTATTTTAATCGGTGCCTCTCCAGATGCTGTTATTGTAGGACACAGGCCAAACCATCCTTACAGAGAGCCTAGAGGTATTGCTGAAGAAATTAATGCTATTGAAGCTGTTGAACCTACTAAAGTTGTCGGTATATCTATTAATCTTAAAAATGCTAATTTAGATATGGATGTTGATTATTTTGAATCTAAATTTAATTTGCCTGTAGAGGACGTTTATCAAAATGGTGCTTCAAAATTATTAGATGCAATCTTTGATTACTTAGAGGGGTAATTACAATGAATTTTATTGATTTAGTTAAAAAAAGTTTAGGTTTTGAAGTTGATGAAAATGCTTCTTCGAACAGGTCTGATTTAAATGGTAACACTAAGAGATATACTTCATCTAGTGGATATTCTAAACATAATCCTAATTTTGGAGCTAATACTCGTTCAAGACCAAAATTTGATGATGTTCAGACAATTATTCCTGAACAATCATTTTATGAAATCGTTTTAATAAGGCCTAAAACCATTGATGATGTTAATTATGTTGTTGATCAGGTATTAGAGGAAAAAAATCCGGTTATTTTAGATTTGTCTTTTCTTGAAAATCAGAGTCCCGCTAATTTTAAACTCGCCGGTGATAAAATTAAACAATTAAGGGCCCGTTACGGTTCACAGGCATTGTTACTCTCGCATACTGAGGACAAAAATCTGGTTATTCTTTCTCCAAGTAGGGTTAAGCTGGTTAAAAAATAGCTTTGTTTATATTTATCAGAATTTAGCCTAATTATCAATTAGGCAATTTTAATTTCTCTTTTTTTTAAATTCCCTTTAAACAGTATTGACGTGTCAGTATATTTGATGTAGAATCAATAAATTAATGAAATGATGGTAATTTACGAGTTTTAAGTTATTAAAAAAATAAATTAAAAAAAAAGATAATTAGAATGCAACTGCACTAACACCATTATCTTTATTGAAAGCTGTTAATTTTGACATTAAATCAGCATTGTTAATGTTGCTGCTGTCTTTTGCCCAAACTACAACAACATATTGTTCACTGCCACTTTGTACAACTTCTACAACACCATGTTCTGCATCATCAAGGTCTGTGAAATTGGCTGTGTTGTCAGGATTTTTAGCAATCCGCATATCATCATCTGCAACAATGTATTCGCGACCATCATCGTGAACAAGATGATCGACAGCATCATCGTTTAAGTTATCATATGCATCATCGTCTATATTTTTGTAAATAGCAATTCCTGAATCCTGTTTATTGTTTGTATATACTGAATAGTAGTCAGAACTGAATGCTTTGTTGCTGAACGAACTATCCACTTTAAAATCGTTTACGCTTGCTGCGCAAACACTGCCTATTAATAAGGCAGATACTATTAATGCGAAAAATATTTTTTTACTATCCATTGTTAACACCCCTCAAGAAGTTTATCCTTAAACTTTGCCCCTTGGGTATATTAATGTATGAAATCATTTATATATAATGGTTTTTGAATGCAAGTACTCACTTACACTCATGAATATGAAAAAAATAAAAAAATAGGGGATTATATTTAAAAATAATAGCTTACATACTTGTATTTATAATTAGATTATTTAGCATCTCGTTAATATTGTTGTTTGTTTTGAATTGTAAATTTTGTTTTGCCTGATTTTCCAAATATATTAGTGACTATAATAGTCGGCATTTTGGGTTAAAAAATTACTGGAAAATGATTTTTAAATCATATTTTTTTCAGCATTTAACTTATTTACCAACTTTAACATGTTTAAAAAGCTATTAAACTCTAAATTTAACATTTTCTACAAATTGAAGAATTTCTTGCAATTTTTATAGGCAATTTTATCAATATCTTTTTGATTAAAATTCTGTTTTTTAAGTTCACGTATTGTTTTAGGAACAGATAATGGATCAGATGCCTTATTGCTGATATCACTATTCAGCAGGAACTTATCAAAACCGTATTCATCTAAAATTTTAACAGCTTCATATTTGTCCATTTTTTCGGGCTGTACCGTTAAGCCAAGGGTGTAATCACTTGAAATTACCTGTTCAATAACATTGCTGTTAATATGGTCGATAACCACATATTCGGGAGAAATATGCTGAGGCAGGATATCAAGAATTTCACTTAGTACTTCGGATTTGTTTTTGCGTGGTGTGTGGATGATGACATTTGTTTTTGTTTCCTGAGCGATGTCCAGCTGTTCTTTAAATATTCTATATTCAGATTCCGTTAAGTCTTCAAGACCTATTTCTCCAATAGCTATTATTTTTTCACTTTCAATCCATTTGTATAACTGTTCGTATATTGTATTTCCTTCAACGCTTGTGTTTGTCGGATGTATCCCCAGAGCCACTTTTAATTCAAGACCGTGCTGTGAAGCCCGTTTGGTATCATAATTTAAAATTCTATTTAAATGATTTAAAAGTATGCTGTCATTATCTATTATATATGGGTAATAGGCGCATGTTATTGCAACATCAATTCCAGATAAATACATCTTCTCAAAATCTTCACCTGTTCTGGCATCCGCATGTATATGTGTGTCTATCATTTTATCACTTTCCGGTTTTTCTATGTTAATCATTATATTGCTTTTAAGTTATTAAATTGTCCCCAGAGTAGCATATGTTTATATATTTTGCGGAAGTGCGACTTGATGCATTGTCGCACCATCACAGCTTTTATTAATTTCATATCATAAATTAGAATATACCTATTATTAATTTATTGGAGGTAAAAATGATGATAAGCAAAGCAGAAACTGTAAATAACTATCAAAACATCGAAAATGAAATTAAATTTCTTCCAAAGTCATTATTGCGCATGAGAATAATAAATCACTTGCATGAAACACCGTCAACAATGAGTGAAATCAATGCTCAAACAGATATTAATTATAGTGCAATTTCAAACAATATTCGTTATCTTGAATTAAATGGCTATGTATTTAGAAATAACAAAACATATTATTTATCAAATGCTATAAGGAATTATTTGCATAATTTATATGAATTGGAAGATGTTATAAATTTTATTGATGATTTTTTTTATTTTTTCCACAATCATTCAATATACGGTATTCCTATAAATTCTTTTTTTACTATAAACCAGCTGAAAAATTCTCAGTTAATTGAAAACGATGGGTTAAATATATATAAATCTTATGAAGTAATTGAAAATGCTGTTAAAAGAGCAAAATTTGTCAGGGGAATTTTGCCTTTTTATCAGGATAATATTAATTTAACGATAAAAAAACTGTCAAAAAGAAACAGGATGATTAATCTGTTAATCCCATCAGATCTTAAAGTAAACTTCAACAGAACCTTCAACACCAATAAACACAATATAAACTTTGAGTATTTTAACGGTCAGGAAATTCCACATTTCTTTTTAATGTATACGGATAAGGTAATGATATTGGGATTATTTAAAAATGACGGGGTTTATGATCAAAATCGCCTGCTGGTATCAAGAAGTATGAATGCAGTTTTATGGTCAAGAACTCTCTTTCTTGACTTTAAAAAGAATATGGATGATTAATGGCTGATTTTTATTCTTTCTTTTTGAAATTACTAAAAATATGTATTTAAATATTTAAAACATATAGTAAAATTTAATAGGAATCTATATTCAGCAAATATGTTTTTTGATAAAAATGGTATTTGAGGTTTCATACCTCAAATTTAAGCTATTTTTTTAAGCCGAACCAGTTGAACCTGTAATCCATGAAAATAATTATTGCCATTGTGATGAGTAGTAATGCTATTGTGATTACAACATCCATAACTGAAGGTGCTATCTCCAGGGTTTCCAAAGTCAGTGCCGATGCAAAAATTATACTATAATTGTTGGCAAAATGCATTGCAGATGAAGCTTCTAGGCCTTTTGTATACTGGGTTACAATTCCATATACAAATGCAGCTGCAAAAACTGCAACTAACCCGACTGCATCATACTGCTGGTGGGCAAGTATGAACAGTACTGACTGAAGAATAATTGCTATGACTGGAATTTTAAACCATGAACCAAAACTCTGCATTAAAAATCCACCGAAAAGATATTCTTCTGCAAAAGTCTGTGTCAGAGTTAAAACCAGGCATACAATAAATGTAATTACAGTAAAATTATTCGCAAACACATATCCTCCGGTAATTGAATCAATTATCTTATGATGCAAAAGAATACTACCGCTTCTCTGAAGTGGTAGATGAATTTTGCAAAAATGGGTGGGCTATTTTAAATCAAATG
>CADBPS010000145.1 GCA_902796575.1 uncultured Methanobrevibacter sp.
AAAAAATAAGGAAATAGTCCTATCCGGAGTCGAACCGGAGTCACAAGTTCCAGAGACTCGTATGATTGCCATTACACCATAGGACTAAAAACTGCATTGGATTTCAGAACCCAATTTATCAAAAAAAATTATGAATTCCAAACTCCAATAAGTAATATGTTACTTCATAGATATAAAATTTTTCTATTTTTGAAAATAATGATGAATTATTGAAACTTCCTGAGATGTTTTAACAATGCCAGAAACATTACTTATCATCCATTTTATTAAAATTATAATGTATAGTATCAGAAATGATGAAATAAGCTGTATTCATAACTTAGTTATATAGAATACATTTTTAAAACAATTTTTAAATTTTAAATGGTAGGTTAGCATTATATTTTAAATTTAAAAAAGTCAATAGTTATACTGGAGATGTGTTGAAAAACAGCAGCTTTAAATTTTAATTATAATGATAATTTTTAGGTCTGTTTTGCTTTTACATTGACTACATCATGAGAAATATTAAAAAAAAATAATAAATAGAACAGCAGTGATAATAAATGAGTAAATTAAAACATGTAAAATTTAAAGAAGAATCTGAGGATATCAAACCAAGGGTAACCAAGTACTGGACAGATAGAGCGGACAGTTTTTTCACACAAAGAAAACATGAATTAGACTCTCCAAAAGCATATAAATGGTTAAGTGAAATCAAAAAAAAAAGATAGGTAGTGAAAAATCGCTTAAAATTCTTGATGTAGGATGTGGAGCAGGATATTTCATAGTATTGCTTGGATTGGAAGGTTATGATGTGACAGGAATTGATCTTACAGAGGCTATGATTGATAGGGCCAGGAAACTTATAGAAATTAATGAACCCTATACCTGTGACCTGCAGGCAGTTGTTATGGATGCTGAGAATCTTGATTTTCCCGATGAAATCTTTGATGTAGTAATCACAAGAAATTTAACATGGACACTTCCCCACCCTATACAGGCATATTCCGAATGGTATAGAGTGCTTAAAAAAGGAGGCATACTACTTAATTTTGATGCAGAATATGCTAAAGGAGCACATAATCTTAAAAACCAGAACAACATTGCTCATAAGAATATTAGTGATAAAATGAAAGAAGAGTGCCATAAAATTTATCATATGCTGACCATCAGTACACTTGACAGACCGGAATGGGATGTGAATGTGCTACATCAGATTGGCTTTGAATCTGTTGAAGCTGATTATGAGTTTGGTGATAGGATGTATGATGTAAAAGACGAATTTTACATTCCAGATAAAATGTTTATGATATCCGCAAAGAAATAGTGTATTTAAGTAATTTAAGAGAGTTTATCACCCGAAACATTGCAAAAATTTATTTCTCATATGTTAAATAATCTTTTTGCATTCCGTGTAGTTATTTCTATAATCATATCTTCATTCATATCCAATTCTTCAGCTATTCTTCCAATTATATATTTTAAGTTAAAAGGAGTGTTTTTTTCACCTCTTTTTTCTTCAGGAGGCAAATAGGGTGAATCAGTTTCCACAAGCAGATGATTAATATCCACTTTTTCCAGCATTTTTTTTATTTTTTTGTTGTTGGTGTGGGTAACCGGTCCGCCTACTCCGATATAAAAACCCAGTTTAATAAATTCACGTGCCATTTCACCGGACCCCTGATAACAGTGCATGGATCCTACTACATCATGCTTTTTCAATATATCGAATGTATCCTGTATTGATTTTCTGGAATGTACGATTACAGGCAAATTATGCTTCTCTGCAAGAACCAGCATTTTTTCAAACAGCTCTTTTTGCTTATCCTTGTTGTCTTTCCTGTCATAATAGTCAATACCTATTTCCCCGACAGCTATTACTTTATCATTCTCAAGCTGCATATCCAGCAATGAAATATCTTCATCTGTAATTTCATCTGCAAGGGAAGGAAAATACCCTAGTGCTGCATGGACATTTTCATATTTTCTGGACAACTCAATTATCTGCCAGTTGCTTGAAGAGTCCGTCCCGTTCAATATTAAGTGTATATTGTTTTCTGCCGCTTTTTTTATTATTTCCTCTGCATTTTCCATTTCACTATTATAAATATGACAATGTGTATCTACTATCATGAAAACCATCATTTTTTTCATTAAATTATTATATTAGCAACAATAATTATTATATAGTGGACTAAATTAAATTTTTTGGTGAATGGCTATGGAAAAGAAATTTTCAAGAACAGAGATGTTAATTGGAAATGAAGGAATGAAAAAATTAGAAAATGCAAAGGTTGCCATTTTTGGTATTGGTGGTGTAGGTTCCTTTGTCTGTGAAGGGCTTGCCAGAAGCGGATTGGGCAATTTTATTTTAGTAGATTACGATAAAATAGATGAAAGCAACATTAACAGGCAAATAATCGCAACAGTAAAAACAATCGACAAATACAAAGTTGATTTGATGAAAGAAAGAATTCTGGAAATCAATCCCGATGCAAATGTTGAAGTGTATAAGGAATTCTATCTGGCAGATTCAGAAGTTGATATTATTACAGAGGACTTATCATATGCTGTTGACTGCGTGGATACTATAATGGCCAAGATTGCAATTATATGCAACTGCAATGACATTAACGTTCCAGTTATTTCTTCAATGGGAACTGGAAACAAATTAGACCCTTCAATGTTTGAGGTGGCAGACATTTATGAAACCACTGTGTGCCCGCTTGCCAGAATAATGAAAAAAGATCTTAGAAAAAGAAATATAGAAAAGTTAAAAGTAGTTTATTCCAAGGAAAATCCAATAAATACAAATGATTGTCCAATAAATCAGAACACTAAATATAAAGTAAAAGGCAGTGTTTCATTTGTACCGTCTGTTGCAGGATTGATAATTGCAGGTGAAGTAATAAAGGATATTGTTGGTGATTGATTCAAAAATTCAATTAACACCCTTTACAACAATATATGAACTATAAACACCATTACCATAGCTATTGCAGACCTAAACCTGTCAAAAATCAAAGATATCTTTAATATATTGGAAATTTATTAATAAAAATTAGAAATATAAGGAATCATATCCACATAGCAATACTAAAAAATATTCAACTCAAGAAATGAATCAATTAGAATAATGATATCCACCATTAAATTGATGCCATAATAGATAACTATTAAAATACTGTTAGAAAATCCGCATTATAGCACATCCCATAGCAATGAAAAAATTTGGTAAAAAATAAGAAAAAAGAATTGGACAATACTTCAGTTAAATTCTGTAACCGTCACTTTAAAAAAAATGAAAAAAACAATTTGAAATTAATAAAACTCCAAATTGATTATTTTCCAACAATTATTGTGTTTCCTGTAGCCACATCATTCCATTTTGTTGTTATAATGTATTCACCTATTGGTAAAGTAATTGCCATACGTGCTTCACCATTCTTATCAGTTGTTCTAGTATAAAATACACCATTTATGTTAAAACTAACTTTCTGTGAAGCAAGAGGATTTCCATGTCCATCAAGAACTTTAGCTTTGAAAATTGACCCATCCATGTATTTCATTACTAAATCATCGGTTACTAATGTAGGTTTTACAACAATAGAATTGGAAACGACACCTTCTTTATAATATGAAGTAATGATATAGTCTCCTGGAGGTAAATTAATATTAAGTGTAGCATAACCCAAATCATCAGTTAACCGCTCATAAAATATACCATTAACATTGAATTTAACAACTTCGTCAGCTCCAACATAGTTACCATCATAATCACGTACATGAACAACAAATTTTGTTCCATTTTTATAATACAATTCAATATCCTGCGATTCAATTAGAGAGAATACAGATATATTATTAGAACCATATTCATCTGTTATTGGATTATAAGCAGTTAAGATATAATCACCAGGAAGTAAATTAATATTCAATTTAACCCAACCGGATGCATTTGTTGTTCTGTTATAGAAAACACCATTAACGTTAAATGAAATCTTCTTGTTGACTAAAGGATTACCGTTAGCGTCCAAGAATAAACCATAATATTGTGATGCATTCTTATATACTTTAACAAGATCATTACCATAAACTGTAGGTAAAACTGTAACATTAGCATAAATGGTTTGTGGATCAAAATCATCATTTCCATTAAATCTAACATCAACTGTATAATTGCCACTGTTTAAGTTCAGCGCAAGAGAGACAACACCATTATCATTAGTTTTTCTGTTATATGTAACTCCATTAATAGTAATGGAAACAGAAGCGCCAACCATTTTACCATTGAAATCTTCAAGATAAACAATGAAACGTTCGGATCCGGAATAATATTTAATGACATTAGGTGCAGTGAAAATTAAAGAATTTTCAACATTGATAGTAATATTTTCATTAATGGAATCATACTTATCATCACCACCATAAATAACAGTAATATTTTTATCTCCTGAAGTTAATTTAGAATCAGGAATTACAACAGTTCCATTTACAATTTCACCAGATAATTTCTTACCGTCAATAATGATAGAAACAACACCTTCAGCATCAACCGGCATATCAACAATAATATTCTTGCCTTGATTTGAAACAGTATATGGATAGTCCTTGATTTTAGAAACAGTCACAATAGATGAAGTACTGTTTGGACTGTACTTACCATCACCAGGATATGTGGCTTTAATCATATAATTACCTGCAGATAAATTGGAAACAACAAATTTAGCCACACCATCATCAATTTGAGAACTATATAATTTATCATCAACATCAATAATTATAATTCCTGTTGCATTGTTAGGAACGATAACACTAACCATTAAATCATCACCTACAGTAATATTGCCGGCAACAATGTAAATCGGAGATAAGCTGGCAGTATCATTAATAACAAATGAAGTTTTATTTTCACCAGGCTGATATTTATCATCACCCGAATACTTGACTGATACATTATATGAACCCTGAGGTAAGTCCTTTAATTCTAATGATCCTTTACCATTAGTAATATTTGTATAATAACCTACATCTCCAACATCGACAAAGACAACACCATCAATATCTTTTGAAAACTCAACATTAATAACCACATCACTACCATCAACATTAGCACTAACATCCATAGTATAATTATTAGATTTAGGAATAAAGACATCAAAAGTCCCAATGTCCTCATCATACACATCATCACCAGAATAAATAATGTCAACAGTATGATTGCCAGAATCAAGGTTACTAACATCAATTACAATTGGAGATTCATTAGCATCATATACATCAGATACTTTACCATCAATAACAACAGTTACATTACCTCCAGCATCATCAGGTAAATCAACATTAATAACTTTGTTTTCAGTATCCACATCAATACTCATATTAGAATACTTTTTGTTTAAAACATTGACCGTTGATATATAAACAAAGGATTTAGAAACATATTTATCATTTTCAACACATGTAATGTTAACATTGTATGTTCCAACATCCAGATTACTTAAAGTTAAGTTAGCTTTTCCGTCATTTAATTTAACAGAATAATCAACTCCATCAACAGATACTATTAATAATGAATTTCCATTGTCAGAAGCATTAATGTTTAAAACACCTTCACTGTCAACAATAAAAGTAACATCTGATGCTTCAAC
Organism: uncultured Methanobrevibacter sp.; assembly: GCA_902796575.1. GTDB lineage: Archaea > Methanobacteriota > Methanobacteria > Methanobacteriales > Methanobacteriaceae > Methanocatella. The sequence continues at coordinate 5,634 of CADBPS010000145.1, forward strand.
ATTAGGGATCAATTTATTCACAGAAAACATAGCATTTGACTCACTACCCATATAATTATCATCGGAATCTAATTTAGCAACAATTTGATAATCACCTGCATTTAGTCCATTATGTATAATTACTTTATTATCGGAAACATTGTATGACTTACCATTTATAGTGACAGTGATATTACCTGTTGAATTAACAGAAGTTAAATTTATAATGATATCTTCACCGACAAAGTAAGTATCATATACACCAATTTTAATTGAAGAGTTGGCTTTGTTTACAATAAATTCATAATCAACAGTTAAATCAGAATTATAATTATCTGTACTGTTGAATACAATTAGAGCATTTTTAACACCAGCATCAAGACCAAATATTGGTATTTCCACATATCCATTTGTGATTGGTGATTCAAATTCACTACCACCCACAATAATTTTAACATTACCTGATGCATTATTACTTATATTCACTTTTGCAACAGTAGATTGTGAATAAACCATGTCATCAATGTCAACATGGATAACAGGAACAACAGTTGAAACAGTAAAGTTAACATCATTTAGTACATAAGTTTCGTAACGGGAATCACCATAAAATGTAACAACAGCAGATTTATTACCTGCAAGTAATTTAGAACCAATAATTAATGAATTTGAAGACCCGTTGTAAACAACAGTACCATTAACACAAATTGAAATATTGCCTCTAAATTCGTTTGCAGTGAAAACAATGAATGAAGTATTTTGATTAACACTAACATTTTGAGCAATAACATATGCACTAAATCCAGTTCCGCTAACCAATACAAATTCTGTGTCATTACAAGAAGCATATTTATCATCACCAGGATAAATTACTATAATTTCCTGTAGACCTTCAGATAATCCGGATATATTATATGAACCTTCACCATTGACAATATCTACAGAGTATGTCTGAGTATCTGCTTTTAAAATGACAGTTGTATTGATAGAAGGATTCATAGTAATGCTAGCAATAACATTTTCACCAACACCAATCGACGTTTTATCCAAAGTAAGATTAATATTTGTAGAAATTATACTTACGTCAAAGAAGACATTATCAGAAACAGAACCTGCATACTTGTCATCACCAACAAAAGTAGCATTAACAACATACGAACCACTAGCAACATTCGAA
>CADBPS010000146.1 GCA_902796575.1 uncultured Methanobrevibacter sp.
CAATTCATCTTTAAGTTCACTTTTATCATATTTCTTATACATTTTTCTCATTTTCTGATTGTTCAAACCGCCCTTTTCAACAAGACCGTTTGAAATCAAAAAGTCTCTTGCGATATCCTTATCCATATTCAAATCAACTGCATCCAATACATTTTCCAAATTTGAATCGATATTCAAACCCAATATGACGTTAAAGATTACTATAGAATATGACCTGACATGGACTTCCATCAACTCAAGAGAATGCTTTTGCTCTTCATGACTGGCCAAATCCACAATTGAGCGGGAATATGTATAATTTTTTAAATATGTAATGTCATTATCTTCATCCAATTCCAGACCTTCTCTGTCCTCAATATCTGCAATTTCATCAATAGAATCAAGACTTAACATATATTCATCATTTAATCTGTTAAATGAATCAATATCCCTTTCTTTATAAACTTCTACAAGCTGATCAAATATCTCATCACTGTCCATAATCAAAACCACCTGTATAACTATATAATGTTAAAAATAATTAAACGTATCTACATTTATGATAACATATTTTTGTATTATATGTTCTGGTGAGATATAATTAAAAAACAGATTGATTAAATAATGTTTTAAGAAAAAAGTATCGCTTTATTTGTGCGTTAATACAACTAAAAAATAGGAAAAGAGTGAGGATAAAATCCCGAACTAATATTCTGCAATAACGATAATTGCACCAATTATTATAATTTGCTTATTATCGATTTAACTACACCTATTATTTATTTCTATTGTATTTTTAAAATACATCTTATTAGTATTATGTTTTAAATATGATATAAAAATTGTGTAAAATTTTTACACCATGCTCTGATATTTTTCAACCAGTTCTGGACTTTGGGTATATTCATACATTGGGATTCCGTCCTGTGCTGCTCTTTCTCTTGCAGCATATATTTTACGTGTTTCTTCAGGCATACCTGATTCGGATTCTTTATTGGCTGACTGAGATGATTTTTCTGATGCTTTATTATTGCTGTCTGATTGCTGATTATTCAAATCCTGAACTGTCTCATTATTTATGGATTCAACAGTTACAGTAGTATTGTTTACAGCAGGTTTTTCGTTTTTAGCTTGCTGCAGTTCGATAGTCAATCCTATTACTACATATAGCAATACAACAATAGTTAATATTAATATGATATATTTTCTATCCATTTTATTTCCTCACAAATTCTTGTTATTTATATAATTATGGGAAAAATGTTTATATTATTTAGAATAATTTTTTAAAAAAATATAATGTTAATACATATATCCCCAATAGCTTTCACCAGTATTTGGATCATACATTCTCTTATAGGAATGTCCGTCTTCACCAGTTTTAGTAGGCTGTGAATGGGTGTATGCCCAGTTGTCTCCAGCTTTTTGAGACTTGTCCCATCTATCAACATAATCTTCTGAATTGTATGCAGGGTCGTTAGCTGATTTCTGGCTTGATTGGGAAGATGACTGTTGGGTGGACTTTTCTGCATCATCAGATGGAGTGACATTTGTAACATTCAAAACTTCTGTAGTAGTGTTATTGACAGTATTATTGTTGTTTTTATTTACATTATTAAGTGATGCTGCATCAAAAACGCCCAAAGCAATTACGATGATTGCTATAACAGTTACTAAAATAAGTTTTTTCTCCACATTACTACGTTGTGTTTAAATCATATATTAAATTTTATATTTGATTAATTCAAATTTAAGCATCTGAAATGTCCTTTTTATTTTTTACAAATAAAATTGTTATTATCATCAATATTACAGTTATTATTATCATCATTAAGGAAGTCATGCTGAATGAATTTACAGAAATCTGATTATGGGTAATGTTTCCGCCGGCCAGAATCTGCATTATCACAACAGTAATTGAGGAGCCGATTGCACCTATGACTTGTCTGGCAGTGTTGTTGATTGCAGTTGCATCCTCAACATCACCGGCCACAACACTCATTGCCCAGGTAATTGCAGGTGAAAGACCAAGTCCACAGCCTATTCCTCTGATTAACTGAGAAATCAAGAGGTATTCAAATGTGGAATTCATATTGTAAGTCATCATGCATACAAATCCGATAATATTAATAACTGATGA
>CADBPS010000147.1 GCA_902796575.1 uncultured Methanobrevibacter sp.
CAAATTCAACGCAATCTTCGAAGAATTAGGTGCAAACGTAAATGTAGCTTCCTACCACCCTGGTGCTGTACCTGAAATGAAAGGACAAGTTTACATCGCAGAAGGATACGCTGACCAAGCTGCTATCGACACATTATTAGATTTAGGTCAAAAAGCAAGAGGAGAAGCATACACTTTACCTGCAAACTTATTAGGTCCTGTATGTGATATGTGTTCCGCAGTAACTGCAATTACCTACGCAGGTATTTTAGCTTACAGAGACACTGTTACCCAAATTTTAGGTGCTCCTGCTGACTTTGCACAAATGATGGCTAACGAAGCTTTAACTCAAGTAACCGCATTAATGAATGATGAAGGTATTGACAAAATGGATGATGCATTAGCACCTTCCGCATTATTAGGTACTGCTGACTCCATGAACTTCGGTGCTTTAGCTGAAATTGTTCCTAATGTTTTAGAATACTTAGGTAAAGAATAAGTTTAGTGTGAATAAGTTAATTGTTGATTTTAACGAATCAACAATATTTAACTTATTTTTTAATCGTTGAGTTAATCAGCTATTAAAAAATAAGTTGACTATTTTTTTATGAAGATTTTTGGTGTTAAATTGATTGATAGAATTTTAGAAAAGGCAATAAAGCATAAAAAATTAAGTGACAAAGAGTTCATGGAACTTCTTGAAGCAGACAGTGCTGATGATACTCAGAAGTTGTTTAAAACCGCTGTCGAGATAAGAAATCAGGAATCAAAAGTAATTAAATTAACATCAACTGTACATATTACAAATAAATGTCAGATTCAGCCAAGATGCAAATACTGCGGATTTGCAGAAGAAACATCAACCAAAGGATATTATAATGCTTTTTATAAAACTGACGAAGAAATATTGAAAGCAGTAAAATCAATCCAGGAAGCAAAAATTCCTAGAGTCAGCTGCTCCGGAGGATACGGATACAAAGGAAAACAGGCAGTGAATGCAGCAAAAATCGTTAAGGGAAATACCGATCTTGAAATATTGGTGAATGTAGGTGGAGACTTAACTGAAAGATCGATTAATGAATTAGCGGAACTTAAAGCAGATACTGTTTGTTGTAATTTAGAAACTATCAATGAAGATGTTTTTAATGAAGTTAAACCTGGAGAAATATTGCAGGATAGAATCGATGTCTGCGAAATGGTAGATGAGGCAGGAATAGAATTATCATCCGGTTTGCTTTTAGGTATTGGTGAAGATAATGAAGATAGAATTAGACATTTACGTTATCTGTCCAGATTTAAAAACCTTGGAGAAATTCCGGTTATGGGATTCAATCCATACGAAGATACACCAATGTCAGACCATACTCCATTTCCGCTTAAAGAGCAATTAAAATTCATTGCAATAACAAGGATAATGTATCCTAAACTTAGAATCACAGTACCAACACCAACAATAGGTCCTGAGAATGTTAAGTATTCTTTGAATGCAGGAGCCAATAATTTAGCTACAGTAATAGCAGATAATTACCCATTAGAAGTCAAAGGTGTTGGATCACCAACATACGGTAATTATAATGAAGTTGTAAAAGTTATTGAAAGTTTAGGCCTGCAACCTCAATTAATCAATTAAACAGTGTTTTCCCATGGCTTTTGAAAAAATGATTAAAAATGCTTTTGAAGAATCAGAAAATAATTGCAGATTCGGAGATAGCATTGAAGAGATACGTGAAATCCAGGATTACATCAGAAATGCTGAAAGAATTTATGTTCCAAATAAAAATGGAATTAAATTTGAAGTTTTAAACAAAGTTTTAGCAGAATATGGATTACCACAGGCAGAAATACTGCAGGTCAATACAAATACTGCAGATACAAGCAGAATACCTGCACTTTCCAAGGCTTATATCGCACTTGATCAGTGCGAATGTGATTTGGTGATTGCAAGAGGAAGACTGGGCATTCCAGGTTCAGGTTCTCTTTTAGTATTTATTGATAATAAAGGACGAATTTTAACAGCAGGAATGTCACCATCACATGTTATCCATCAAAAATCAGTTGAGGAAGCCGTGCGTGAAGAAGCAGTAGAAGCTTTGGAAAAAATCGGACTTGAAAAAGTGATTTAGATGAATGTTGATACCGGAATTACCACTGAAATATTAACAATAAAATCGGAAATCAGATTAATTGATATTTTTAATGATATTATTAAAAAAAAGTCAGAAGCATGTTTCAATTATATTGAAGGTTTAAAAATAGCTGATGATGAAAAGATTGTTGTAATCGGAACTTATTTTACAGGTGCGGGAATTGCCAAGAAATTAAGCGAGAAATACGCTAATATTGTAGTAGTTGATATTTATCCACACCTTGAAGAGCTATTAAATACACCGCTTGGAGGAGAATCAAAAAACAATATTGTTTTTTCATCAGACTTTGATTTAATTTATGATGGGGATGTTGTTATTGATACTACAGGTTTTGGTGGGGTTAATGTTGAACAGTCATCGGGATTGGATGTTCATGCATTTATAATTGAAGATCCGATAGCTGAAGACAATGATGAAATGCTCAACAATAAAAACAATATTAAGGATAGATTAAATGCAGTTAAATCACCAAATAAAGCTGTTTTAAAAACAAAAGGCATTGATACTAAAACATCAGGCACAATGACTTTAACAATTGGTGTTTTGACCCATGTTTTAAATGAATGCTTTAAAAAGGATGGAGTTCTTTATAGTGCATGTGAAATGGGATTTTATGAAGAAATTATTTTTAAGGAAAAAAATATTCCAAAGTTCATTGAATTGGCTAAGCGAAAAGCTTTAAAAATATCAACTATTAATCTGTTTAATCCTGACGATTTTATTTTAAATGAATTAAATAATATTGAATCAAAAATGATTTAAATGATGCTTAAAGAAATTATTAGATTTTTGGATGATGAAATTCCTCCAAAACTGGCATTAAGTAGTGATACAATTGGTTTTTTAAAGGAATATGATTTGAATCAAAGCATAAACTCCATTAAATTGTATATGGATTTACATCCCGAAGATGACTGTTATAAAGATAACATTTTAGTTATCACTCACCATCCGCCGTTATTCAAACCTGACACACCCACATATATCATTCATTCCAACTGGGATATAATAGATGGAGGAGCTAATGATGCTCTAGCTGATGAACTGGGTTTGAAAGCGATTGATGTTTTTGACATTGCCACAAATATTGGCCGTATTTGTGAATCGGAATACACATTCGGAGAGTTAAGTGAAATTGTTTTGAACAAATTTAATAATGTCAATATTGTTAATAAACCAGATATAAACAAAAAAATTAGAAAAATAGGCATTATTTCAGGTTTTGGTTTGAAAAATCCGGAATTTATTAAAATGGCATGTGAAAAAGAAATTGATGTATTAATATCAGGTGATTTGACACAGGAAACAGCTATTCTTGCTATTAATTTAAACTTAACATTGATTGATTTGGGACATCACAACAGCGAAGTTCCGGGACTGTACCGGTTAAAAAATATCATTGATAAACTGGGCATTAACTGTGAAGTGATTAATAAAATTCCCGTTGAAAAATTATAAATAACAATAGTTATATAACTATGGAAAGGTGTTAAAATGGCAAATGATGAGATACAGATGATGGAAGATAAACAGGTTCCACATGGTAAAATAGATTTAATCGGCGTTGGAAGATTAGGACTGAGAATTGGAATAAATCTGATGCAGGTTCACAGAGGAGGACCAAAAATAATAGGTGCGTTTGACGGACAGGAAATATCCGGCGGAGACATAATATTTACACTTCTTGGTGCTGAAATCGGCGAGTCAAAACCTGAATTTCTAAAAAGATTATGCACACATCCGGAGCACTTCAGAAAGATTGAAAGCCATCCTGAATATATTGATGAAAATAACATTGATTTGATAGACGGTGATGTGGTTATTATCGTAATAGCCGGTGGAAATACAATCCCAACTGCTGCTAAAATCATAAAGCATGCACATAAAAAAGGTTCTGTTACAATTGGAACTGCAGGAATCTTCGGATTTGGTGATGAAAATATTGAATTTAAAGATATTTCAGAATTTGACGATAATAATCCTGCCGTTGAAGAGCTGAGAAAAGAGGGAATAACAAAAAATCATCTGTTAATTACAACTAATAAACTAATCAGAGACAATGAACCTGTAACACCATATACACTTGATGACGTTGCCCGCATTATAACAAAAAATGCATTAAAAATACTAAGAGATAAAAATGATTAAAATAGCTACTGCAGAATGTTTTACACATGGAAAGATTGGGCTGGAATTGCATTCACTTGCCCAGAAATATGAAGGTAACTTTGGAAGCAAATATATTAAAGATTTAGACAAATACGGGGATTTTGATTACAGCAATCTTAGTGTCACCTGCAGCTTGTTTATTCCAACAATTGATGCTGTTAAAGACATATTAAGAGTTGAAAATCCACCAAATCCCGACTTTTTAATTAAGGGAATCAAAGTTTATGATGAAAAGGGCGATAAAAAAGTCAGCGAAATTATGGCGAAAGCCGTGATGAGATTAACCAACTGCGATATCAGTATCGGAACCACTGCAGGAATCGGACGGGGAGGAATCTGCATACTGACTAAAGATTACAGCATAATTACAACAAGCGATGTTAATAGTGATTTAAGAGACAATAATAGTGAAGAATTATACCAAAGACAGTTAAGCGGAATAAAAAAAGCTATTGACATTGTACTGCTACTTTTAAACGAAAAATATGATAAAATCAATTCACTGAAAAATATAAGAATTGAAAAAAAATAGAATGAAAGCCTTAGGGGGGATTCGAACCCCCGACTTCCACCTTACCAAGGTGGCGCTCTACCATCTGAGCCACTAAGGCAATATCGGGAAATTATAAAAAAAATCAAGTGCAGGGGAAGGGATTCGAACCCTCGAAGGCCTACACCAGAGGATCTTAAGTCCCCCCCCTTTGGCCGCTCGGGCACCCCTGCATACACTATAGTGTATGTTTTTATAATATATAAATGTTTGCATCATTTATATTTCATGTTTTGAAAAAAACTATTTATGTATCAAAAAAGAAAATATGACTAAATTATATACATTGTTCAAAAAACAAATATAAACTGTGGTGTATCACATTGATGATTATAGATATGGAAGAATGTGGAATATGTGAAGATTGTATTGATGTCTGTATGGAAGAAGCTATTACAAAAAGAGCATATAAAGTGCTTATTGATCCAGATAAGTGCGATTCATGTGGGGAATGTGTTGATGTTTGTCCTGTAGGGGCAATATATGAAGAATGATTAAAATGAAAATAAAATTTAATATTGTGGATTATTTAATCATAATATTAGTGATATGTGGAGTAGTATTTGCATTCATACATATTACATCAGATGATTCCACTGTTAATGAAAGTACTTCATATGACTCTTCAACATTAAATAAAATTACTGAAAAATACTTAAGTTACTACAGGCAGGGCTATGTTGTGAATACGACGGTAACAGGATACAATTCAAGCGATGGAAAACCTGTTACCATAAGCGGAAATATAGTCTGGATAGATGATGACAGAGGAAGTAATGTAAAAGCACTCATCAATACTACCGATGGAACTTATCTTGCCGGGCTTTATAACCAGATGCGGGGTGCGGATGTTTATATTGACACCATGACACTTGAAGTTAACGGAGATAAGTATAATAACCTGACTGAAATAAGAATACATCCTCAGAATATAACTTCGGTTGGTGAATTGGTCTCAGGTATCCCCAACAGCACTGATTATGAGATTAGCGGAGTCATTTCTCTTGATGAAATAGAAAAAACCAAATTTCAGGAAATAAGTAATGTATTATCTGAAAATTCAGGTAGAATTTCAATAAAAGGATCAAACAGTGGAACTATTGATCAAATCAATATTATTCGAGCAACCGATGATGAAATAACATTAGTTGACCCATTGCTTGGTGATTTCAATGGAATTACAAACGAAATTGTAATCAGAATATATGACTGCAGTGACAATGACATCAGTTCAATAGAAAAGAACTACAATGTCACCAATATACAAAAATTTTAAGTTGTGTGAGTTATGAGTGCAATTTATTCAAAAGTGAGTTCATTTTTAAATTTCGTCTGTGACAAATTTCATGAATCATTTTTGTTTACTCTTATTATTTCCATTTTAACATTTATCGAGGATAAATGGGTGGACAGTTTTTTTAAGAAATTATATCCCAATGAGAATTTTCTGGGTTTTATAAGAAAGAGCTGTATTTTAAAAAGCCATATTTTTAATCCTTTGATTGTTCTGGTTATTTTTTCACTTTTTTTATATTTGTCTTTAACACCGGTTTCATCAAGCTTAACTGAAACGCTGATTATTGCGTTTGTATTCTTTTTCATCGGTGCTGCAGTATTGCCATTATTTTTCTTAAATAAAAATATGCCAATAATTTCCTTTAAAAGAAGAGATATGTACTCTATTGGATTCTGTCTGATATTAATTAGTATTGGATTTTTTGCAGTTTGTATAGCTTCTGTCGGCGGAATACCTATTTTAAAACCTTCACTTAGATATTTATTGAAGCCTATCCTTACAATGCCTGTTTTTTTAATAATACCCGGAACATGTATAATAGCCAGCGTTTATCTTAAGGATTTCAAGGACAAGTTAATCACAAGATCCCAGGTAAGATTCCGGTTCCTGATTTTGCTGGTAATCAATGTAGTATTTTTATTGGCGTTAGGTTACAGGACACCACTGCTTGCGGCATTACTGATGTTAATTATCATGGGATATTATGGAAATATAATAGCTGTATGGGAAGTTGTCATCAGCAGCCTGATTGGTATTGGTGCAATTATCGGGATTGGATACTATCGTTCAATTAATGAATACACAATCAGCAGTGCAATTGACCCTTTTTATACATTGAGAAGCAGAGCTGACTTTACGCTGCATGTTTTGAATTTGCTTGACGGTATTGGAGGCAATTTTGGCCTGACTCATGGAAAATTACTTGCCAGTGCGATTCCCGGAAGTGAAACCGGACCCAGGATGATGGTGGGAAGACTGATATCATGGAGAACTGAAGTTACAGTTACACCTTCATTAATCGGCCAGATGGTTGTTGATTTTGGAAAGCTTGGTGTTGCAGCTGAAATGTGTATCTTAGGATTTATTTTAGGTATCGGATTTAAGATTTTAAGAAAAACCAACGATTATTTTTATATCGGCCTTTACAGTTTGATTTTAACATACACTATTCTGGGTGTTGAAACCGGAATTCTTGACATTCAGGTTCTTGTATATTTTGCAGTAGCTATTTTTGTTTATACGATTATTATTTTAAAGTCTGTTTTTAATAAGTAATACTAATAATGAAAAAGTTATGTTATAGGTATTACTTTTTTATTACCATATTTAAAAATTGAACAAAAAAGTATTACTTTAATAATGTTTATATAAGTAGAATTTGAAATAATTTAATTGTTAACGTCAAAATTAACAATGGTAAGTTGAGTATATTTAAAATAGACTTGATATTACCAATCTTGCTTAAAATAATTCTATAGATAAGTAATATGTATTTTGTAAAAAAATATAAAAAAGTATTACTTAAAAAAAGGGAGGAAAAATAAATGCATATACCTGATGGATTTATACCATTCTGGCAGTGTGCAATCTATTATGTCATCTTAATAGTCGCACTCTACTTTGCCAGTAAATGGGCTAGAAAAAATCTTGATGATAAAAGAATTCCATTACTCGCAGTCCTTGCAGCAGGTATTTTTGCTATAATGTCTATGAATATGCCAATTCCATTTGGAACAAGTGGACATATGGTTGGTGGAGCATTAGTAGCAATAATATTCATGGCTCCTGAAGCCGCAGTAATAGTATTCACAGTTGTATTAATAATTCAAGCATTGGTATTTGGAGATGGTGGAATAACCGTTTTAGGTGCTAATGTTTTAAATATGGCAATAATTGGAGGATTCACTGGATTATTCACATTCAAAGTCCTAAAAGATAAAGTTGGAATATATATAGCCAGTGGTGTCGGTGCATGGTTAGCAACTGTCCTCAGTGCTTTAGCATGTGCAATAGAAATGGCTATAGCCGGAACATTCCCATTAACAATAGGAGTTGCCTCCATGGTAACATACCACTTGTTCATCGGAATAATTGAAGCAGTTTTAACTGTTATTGTCATAGCAGCAATAGAAAAATTCAGACCAGATCTCCTATACTGGGACAATGAAAAGACTACTGGAGGAGAATAAAATGGATAGTCGTGACAAGACCTTGGTAATAGTTGCAATCATAATTTGTGTTGTTATATGTTGTCTTTCCCCATTCATAGCATCTGGTGATCCGGATGGTTTGGAGAAATCTGCTGAAGATGCTAATGTTGCAGAAGATGTAGCTACAGAAGTATTCGCCTCACCTTTCCCAGATTACACATACGAACCTCTTGCATCAATTGGTGAAGTAGGTGTCCTTATTTTAGGAGTGGTAGTAACACTTCTCTGCGGATTGGGCGTTGCTACAATTATGAAAAAAAGAAGTTAAGATTTTTTCTTAACTTCCACATTTTTATACTTTTTTTATAAACTTTTATTAAATATAATCGATAGAGATGCTATCATGGCAGATATTACAAAAGCACTGAATTTAGATGAATTGGCATCAAAAGACAGTCCAATCCACAATCTGGATGGAAGAATCAAGTTAATATCAGCGGTACTTGCCATTGTTGTTGTAGCTTTTTCAAATAACCTTTTTATTCCAATAGTAATGGAAATTTACTTGTTGATAATACTAAAAATAGCCAAATTATCATATTTGAACTCTTTTAAAAGACTTTTATTATTATTGCCCTTCGGAGGAGCAATTATTATATTCCAACCGTTCATACATCCAGGAAACATTTTATGGAGATACTCCTGGATTACAGTAACCGATGTTGGACTGAACTGGGCAATACTCCTGCTTGCAAGAATGACTGTTTCACTAACGGCCATTGTGATATTATCATCAACAAGTCCTATGCAGGAAATTGTTGAATCATTAAGAAAATTAAAAATGCCAAAGGACCTGGCTATGATTTTAAGTATAATGGTTAGATTTCTATTTATATTCATTGATGAATTATCCACAATCAGAAAATCACAGAAATCAAGAAATTTCCACATACACTCAAAAATAACACCTTATAAATGGAGAGTCAGACAGGTAGGCTACACTATAGCAATGATGTTTGTCAAATCATACGAACAGGGTGAGCGAATTTATAAAAGTATGATCAGCAGAGGATTTTCAGATAAATCAAATATATATAATGAAAAGAAACAGCTTCTCAGAAGTGATTACATATATATAATCACAATGATATTATTAATAATAATTATAGAAGTTATTTTAATTAAATATTCGAATCAATTAGGATACCTTGGAGAGAACTTATCTATAAATTAATAAGGCTGGAATCAATATGAACAAAGTACATTTGTCGACGAAAAACTTAAGTTATACCTACCCCGACGGAACTCAGGCACTGAAAAATATAAACATAACAATTTACAAAGGCAAAAAAGTAGCCATACTGGGACCGAACGGTGCCGGAAAATCAACATTATTTTCACATTTCAACGGATTAACGGAAGCAACAAGTGGAGAAATCGAAATAGATGGAAAAAAGATGGAATACGACAAGGAATCACTGCTGAAAATAAGACAGCAGGTAGGAATAGTATTCCAGAATCCTAATGATCAGCTATTTGCACCGACGGTAAAGGAAGATGTTGCATTTGGACCTATGAATCTTGGCCTGGATTACGAAGAAGTCAAAAGACGTGTGAAAGAATCTCTTACAATGGTGGGAATGGAAGAATACAGTGATAAAACACCTCACCATTTAAGTGGAGGCCAGCAGAAAAGAGTAGCTATTGCAGGAATTATAGCTATGCGTCCGAATATAATGATACTTGATGAACCGACTGCAGGTCTTGATCCCGAAGGTGTTAAAAAAATACTGGATATTTTAAATAAGTTGAATGAAGACGGAATGAGTATTGTAATATCTTCGCATGACATTGAAATGGTTAATGAATTTGCAGATGAAATATATGTTTTAAACAAAGGAGAAATTCTTGCAAATGGAGACAAACACGAAATATTTTCAAATAAAGAATTGCTGAAAAAAGCACACTTAAAAGCTCCGGTAACAACCGAAATATTACATGGACTGAAAGAAAAAGGATACAACATTAATACAAAAAGAATCGGTTTAAACGAAGTAATTGAAGAGCTGGAACAGTTGAATGTAACAATCAAAAAAGAAAATATTGACTAAACTATTTTCCCCTGCCGAATCTGGATTTAAGCCTTTTTATAAATTCAAATTCCTCTTCAAATTCCGGATGATTGCCAAAACCACAGTTTGGGCAGTGAACCTGACTGCAATTGTCATGCTTTCCACAATCTGTACAACCACGATTTTCTAATTTGTTTTCATCAAATTCAAAACCGCACATCCTGCATTTCATACAGACACCGAATAAAAAAAATAGATAAACTGAAAACTGAATTTATTCGACTTCAATGTTTTCAGCTTCTTCCTTTCGAAGACAAATATCATAACCCTTGACACTCATTTCAATTGGATTTCCAAGAGTAGCAACCTTTTTAACTTTTATTTCTGCTCCTTTAACAAAACCCATACTTAATAAGTGTCTTCTTAAATCAACATCACCTGAATTATGATACCTAACGATTGTTACAGTTTCTCCAGGTTTGACATCTTTTAATGTTCTCATTAAATCACCACTCACAACCAGTATTAATTTTTAGGTATACTTAACTTTGGATGAATAAGTATATAAATATTTAGTCATACCCAAAAAATAATTGGTTCATTAAAATTGCTTATCACCAAATTCATATAATCTCTAGGCAAATCCTGCAAGTGATCCTATCTGGAATATCAGAAAAGACACAATATAAGCCGTTATTAATGTGATTGCACACATGACAAGAGGCCATTTGTATCCATCGGTCTCATGCTTGATTGCACCGATAGCTGCAAAACATGGGATATACAGTAATGTAAAAGCCATAAACGAGAAAGCAGACAATGGAGTGAATGTATTCTGAATCAAATCAGTAATACCCCCTTCATCATCTTCATTCATACCTCCAAGAGTACCGAAAGTAGCTACAACAATTTCCTTGGCAGCCAAACCTGCAATAATAGCTACAGCAGCCTGCCAGAATCCGAAACCCAGAGGAGCAAATATTGGGGCAATGGCACTGCCGATAATACCCAGCACACTTTCCTTAGATCCGTACTCAACACCTAACGGGAATGAACTTAAAACCCAAAGCAGGATGGAAAATGCCAGAATAATAGTTCCTGCTTTTCTTAAAAAACCCTTTACTTTTTCCCATGTGTGGAGCAATACTCCTTTTATAGAAGGTATTTTGTATGAAGGAAGTTCCATAACAAAAGGTGCTGACATTCCCCTAAAGAGTGTTCTTTTAAGAATTCCCGCAACAATCAGTGCAACAACAATACCTAAAACATACATCAATGTTACCATAAGTCCCTGATATTGCGTAAAAAATGCAGCAACAAAAATCGCATAAATAGGAGCTCTGGCAGTACATGACATGAACGGAACAAGCATCATTGCAAGCAAACGGTCAGATTCATTTTCCATTGTTCTGGTCGCCATAATCGCAGGTACACCGCATCCGAATCCTAAAATCATAGGGATAAATGCCTTACCGTGAAGACCAACCAACTTATGCATAACAATATCCAGTGTAAAAGCAGCCCTTGCCAGATAACCGCAATCCTCCAGTATACTCAAAAATAAAAACATTAAAACAATAATTGGCAGAAATGTAAGAACACCACCCACACCACCTATGATACCGTCACAGACAAATGAGCGGAGGTATTCATCTGCAATAAATCCGCTGACAAAATCCGCCAGAAGAGAAAATCCTTCAGAAATCAGATCCTGAAAGGGGGCGCCGATAGTGTATGTCAGTTCAAACATGAAAAATATTACGAATACAAATATGAATGGCGCTAAAATCCTGTTTGTTACAATCTTATCGATTTTATCAGTCATTGTTTCTATTTCAACATCAGGTCTTTTAACGGCCTCTTTCATCAGTCCTGCAATAAATGCATATCTTGCATTTGCAATTACTTCTTCGGAACCTTCATTATATATGTCAATAAGATGTTTGCTTACTTTATCAACTTCAATCATTATTTTAGAACTGATAGAGGATTTTTGGACTTTTTGTATTACAATTGAATCTTTTTCCAGTAATTTGACTGCAGTCCAAATTGACGGAACATCGAGTAATGTTTTATCCTGTTCAATAAGAGACTGAAGATCAGTTAAATGCTCCTTTAATTCATCACCATAGGACAATTTAGCACTTGTATTGATTGGATTTGAAGCTGCCTTTTCAACAGTTGTCAATAATTCTTCAAAACCGTCTTTTGTTTTGGCATTAATTTCAACAACCGGAAATCCCAACAGTTCGGCCATTAGTTCGAAATTAATAATGTGCCCCTTTTTTTTAGCAAAATCATTCATATTAACAGCCATGACCAAATTAGCACCTAATTCCATCATTTGAACTGTTAAGTACAGATTACGTTCCAGATTAGCCGCATCAACTACATTAACAATGACATCAGAATCATCATCTACGATAAAATCACGGGATACGATTTCTTCCATGGAATGTGCACTTAATGCATAGTTTCCAGGTAAATCAATTATGTCATATTCATAATCCCCATGTTTAAAATCGCCCTGAGCTCTTTCAACTGTCTTTCCAGGCCAGTTTCCCACATGCTGATGCATACCGGTTAATTGATTGAATAGTGTAGTCTTACCCACATTGGGGTTTCCAGCTAATCCTACAATTAATTTTTTCATCAGTTATTCTCCCTTTTTTAAAATATGATGTTTTTAGTAATTTTAAGTTATTAGAGTGTTTATTTAAAACTTAACTAAAATTATAATCTTATTATTAGGTTAACCTAAACATAAATGTTATATTTATTTTTGTTTCTATTTAAATGTTAAGGCATGCCCAAATTTAAATGCCAAACGGATAGAAGCAGATTCTTGCAAGCACCTTAAAGGGAAAACAGGAAATATATTTTTAGGTTAGCCTAAAAAAAATGAAAAGATTTATATAACATAATAAACAACATTCATAATGGTGATGAAAAATTAGGTATGCCAAAATATCTGATTTGACTGTTGGTTAAAAGCTATGCTAACACACACCAATCAATATTAAATTAGTTTTCTCTCTTTCTAATTTAATAAAAACACATATAACTACTCTCTGAAATTAAATATGAAAGCATATTTAATTTCACCCTTTTTAAAAACCAAAATACTATCAATTAGTGAAAAAATGCCAAAAAATAAAGCAAAATGTTGTCAATCTGCAAACCAGGAAAAAAACACAGTAAAAAGAATATTAAAAAAAATCTGGACATTTTTCTTTGGATGTAATTGCAGTTAAACAAAAACATCCAAAACAAATTTAAATTGTCGGCTCCATCCTTTTAATGAAAATTCCCATGAAAATAACAACCATAGGAAAGAAGGCTCCATAAATGAGCATTAATAAACCTCCGGATAT
Organism: uncultured Methanobrevibacter sp.; assembly: GCA_902796575.1. Classification (GTDB taxonomy): domain Archaea; phylum Methanobacteriota; class Methanobacteria; order Methanobacteriales; family Methanobacteriaceae; genus Methanocatella. The sequence goes on from CADBPS010000147.1 coordinate 13,739, forward strand.
AACATTACCCATAACAGTTGAAGTAGCCGTCAGCATCATCAGTAAAATCACCGGCACCAAAATAAGAATGAATGTATAAATTAAAATAAATCATAGATTAAATAAAATTGTCACCCACCCGACATGAAGAAAAAAAATATGATTAACCTCTTAAATTTTTTACAATGACATTATGGAGACAAAATTATAATTTTATTTGAAATTGATAGGTCATTATAAGTTGAGGTTATGATATACTCACCAACGGGTAAATTAATGTTTAATTTCGCTTGTCCGTTATTATCAGTTGTTCTCCTATAGGTAACCCCATTTATATTAAACGTGACATTCTGATTTGGATGAGGATGTCCCTGACCATCAACCAAGTTAGCAACAAATTGCGAATTATCACCATATTGCTTTGTTAAATTATCTGCATTTAAAATTGATATCACAGAAACCACATTACTTTCTATGCAATCCATATATTCTGTTGTGATGGTGTAATTACCTGGAGGTAAGTTTATATTAAGTTTTGCATGTCCCGTTTCATTTGTTCGCATAGTATATAAGTTACCATTTATGTTAAATGTTGCTGTTTGATTTGCACCCACATATGATCCAGTATCATCTAGTAAACGAACAATAAATTGCGACTCATTCTTAAAATATTTTGCTAAATTACTGCTTTCAATTTTACTAAGTACTGTTACATTATTTGAGATATCTTCATTAGTTACTAAATTTTTTGCAGTAATCACATATTCACCCTGAGGTAAGTTAATGTTTAATTTTGCAACACCACTTCCATTAGTCTTTCTGTTGTAAAATACACCATTAATATTAAATGTCATAGTGGTATTTACTAATAGATTTCCGCTTGTATCAACAAAAGTCGCATAATATTGAGTTCCATTCAAAAACATTTTTACTACATCTTCTGCATATATTGTTGGTTTAACTGTAATTTGGCTGGTAATACTTAATTCATTGAACCTGACAATTGCGGTGTAGTGACCTGAAAGCAAATTTATTGCTATACTCGCAGTACCATTTAAATTAGTTGTCACCGTATAGTTCATTCCGTTTAGTTCTATTGCTATTGATTTATTTGATACTGATTGGTTTAATGTATGTGTTAAAGTCACATAAAAACGTTCAGTGCCGTTATAATATTTGGTTAAATTATCTGCAATTAGAACATACGTTTCATTTAACACTGTAAAATTAAAAACATTATCATCAATATAAAAATTATCCTCATCATAACCAACAATTAAAATTGAATAATCTCCCTTGTTTAATATTCCCAACTCAATAATTCCAGTTTCATTAATTGATATGGTGGAATCATTGAATTGTATTACTATTTGCCGGTTTTCCAGTATTTCAATTTTTATTTTTTGAACTTGACCATAATAAGAGTAATTAAAGTAAAATTCGTATCTAAAAACTCTTTATTGATAATAGAACAAGTAATATTTGAATTTTCATATAAAACATCATCAATATAAAATACATTACAATTAAAAAATCCTGTATGAGATAATAATACATTATCAAATTCAGCTATTCCATTAACAACACTAGCAGTATAATTATTATTATCAATATTTAATATTAATTTTCCTCTTTCTACATTACTGCCACCATTATCCAATATCTGGAAAAATATCTGATTCTGATTATTTCTTGTATATACAGTATCATTTAATTGAATTATACTAATATTCGTTTTATTCAAAACTGTAAATGCTTTAATACAGAATACACCATAATCCAATGTTACCCAGTCAACATTATTAAGACTGTATCTGGACGAATTGCTTGGATACAAAATATGAGTAATGTAACTGTCATTACAAAAAGGAGCATAAACTTGACTAGAATTTAAATGGAATATAACTTCAAATTTATCATTTTTATTCAATTGTAATTGTTTAGTTAAATGAATAGTGTAATAACCCCATTTATCCATCCTTCCACTTTGATTGTGACTCAAAACATTATTAATTATTATAGATATTTCATAATTGATAGGGGCTGTTAAAAAATAGGTGGAAACAGCAGTCAATACTTCATTTTGACTAGAAGTAAAATTGTTGGAATAATAAATATTTCCTGCATTATTTTTCCAATCAGTCAATACGATATCATACTGGTAATTATGATTATATTCATTAGTATCATTAAAAATAAAAGTAAAAAAGCTAACATAATCCTGCGCGTAGTTATTATTCTCATAGGATATATCCAATATAGGCGATAGTGTACTTTTTGGACAGTAAACATCAGCATCATCAAGTACAGACCCTAACCAACTAGAAAGATAACCACTAACCATATTTAAATTCCCACCACCATTTGTTACCATGTTTAATCCATAATCTGAAAATCTTGCAATTACATTTTTCATATTCTCTTCAGATAAATCAAAAACACTTTGATTATTTGCTTTTAGTATGCAGGATTCCAATGTAGCTAGTGAAGCAAAAGCCCAACAATTACCCCCATCCCCCTGATTTTTAACAGAAGTATTCAAATTATAATCTCTGCCATCATAACAACTAGGTAAATTAATCACAATACTATAGTTTCCATAATAAATTGGAACACCACTAATCCCATCCAATGAAATATTAGAATGGATAACTTCATCATGAATACTAATATTATCTATATTAAAATCATTTTTATATGAAACTTCAATATCTGTTTGTGTAAAATTCGAAAAACAGATATTTGATGTTGAATTATCTAAAAATAAACCACTAGGACCATTATTATTAAAAACAGTTCGTGTAAGGTTTAAAGTAGAATACATATTGTAAATTGCACCATCATCATAAACAGCAGTATTATTTAAAAACTTGGAATTTTTAATATCTGTTTTTGATTTTAAATTACAAATAGCACCACGAAAACTGGCAGAAGAATTAACAAACAAAGAATTATCAATATCCATTAAAGATTCACTAACATATATTGCCCCACCTTCTTTAAAAGCATTATTATTAAAAAAACTGGAATTATTTATAATCAAATAAGAATTTATAGATGATACAAAACCATTATAACCAACAGAATTATTATAAAAATATGAATTAAAAATAGAAACATTACTACAGTTTGTATTGATAAAATTTCTATTAGTTGTGATATTGTAAAAAATTGTATTATTAATGTTTATTTGAGAATTTGGATCCAAGTCAGAAAATTTTTCTGAGTATAGGTAAGAATCATCACTGTTTGAAGTAAATTTACAATTTTCAATATTTAAAATCCCGTAATTAAGAATTTGTGCATTAACAACAGCAATATTCTTAAATGAAAGGGTGTAAAAATTTTGATTATAGTTGATGATTTTAACATTCTTCATAAATGTGTTATTGGGATTTTCACCAATAAATTCGATATTATTTGAAACATAAATTTCATCTGAAAGATTATATTCGCCCTGCTTTAAATGAGCAATATTGCAGTTCTGTAAAGAAGCAGGATTTAAATTTTTATAGGGATTATTTTTCTGAACCATCACCGTCAACTAATGCATTGGAATCAAAATAAACATCCCCTACTCCAGAAGAAAAAACATCTTCATTATCCAAATAATCATCCGCACTTTGATTGGAAAACTCATGAGAAAAACAAACATTTAAAGAAAAGAAAAATACAAAAAACAATAAAAAAAGGAATGATTTTTTAATTTTAATCCCCCTGCTACAATTAATTAATCCTCTGTGTTGAGTGAATATAATGGATTCGGACCAAAATTATGCATACCCTGATAATATGTTGGATCAAATGAATCATCGCCATCAGAGTTCATTTTACGTAGATAATATGAATCAAGATAAGATTCACTAGGAACTCTGTTATAGTCAAGAGTGCTAGAAGAATTACTATCTCCATTATCCATATTTGCAGAATCATCACTTAAAGTATCATCTACTGGAATTTCAGCATAACCGGTGGGGGATCCAGAACAAGGTTGAAGACCCACCTTAATCGCTTCCAAAATATTCTCTTCGGAATATACGAAAGTAACTTCTTTAACACTTTTAGGATGTTCATCTGGACACTTACATGAATAATTTTCAGGTACCAATCCAGGAACATCACCTATAGGTATGAATTTTCCGCAGTCCGCACAGATAATATATCCCCCGGATAGATTATCAGTATCATATATCGGTGTCAACACATGTTTATAATACAAAGTACGATTACCTCTAATGACAATACCCGATGAATCATCATAATATATATGCAGTCCATCATTTGCAACGATTCTGAGAACCTCTTTTACAACTTTTTCCACACTATTGTTATTAACAACACTTTTATTATTCAAAACAGAATTGGCTACATCATTGAAACCTAAACTCAAGTTTTCACCATTCGCAACGTTGTTTGAATGGTTGCTTTTGATATTTGATTGATTGTTTTGGATATTAGACAGATTATTTTGAATATCTGATTGATTATTCTGCAGTGATGAATTATTTATAGACACATCATTGGTTACATCCAATAACATATCTCCATTGAATAATGCATACGTTGCAGTTCCAGCCGAAATAATTCCTAAAATGAGTAACATCAGTAGGACTTTTTGGTTCATAAATAGTTATTTCGATTTTATAATATTTAATATCATCGGCCAATGTTGCGGTGACTGTCAAGAAGTTAGCTCCAAAACTATAAATCTTGTCAAATTTTTTCAATGCCGTCAACCCAGGATTCTTTTTTCTCATAAAAATGCATAAACAAGAAACTACATCAGGAGAATCAAATTGTAATCTAGGATTTCCAATTTCATACGCAAAGTTTGAAAAATTAAAAAACAGAAAGTTTAAAGGAAAAAATATGTAATATTATAAAGGTTGACAACATTGGAAAAGAATATTAAAAAAAATCGGGACGTTTTTCTTTGGATGTAATTGCAGTTAAACAAAAACATCCAAAAATAAATTTAAATTGTCGGCTCCATCCTTTTAATGAAAATTCCCATGAAAATAACAACCATCGGAAAGAAAGCACCATAAATGAGCATTAATAAACCTCCGGATATAACATCACCCATAACAGTTGAAGCGGCCATCAGCATTATCAGCAGAATCACCGGTGCCAAAATTGCAATAAATGTATAAATCAAAATAAATCCGTTTAATTTCTGGGAATAATTTTTTAACTTGACATGCATATCAAAAGAAATATCATCGGCGATAATTTCTAAACTATTAGCCAGATTACCGCCGACACGCAATGTACCGATTATCTGCTGAATACAACGGGAAAGACCATCTGAATTAACACGATTTGACATTTCCAATAAAGAATTCTCACTAGACTGACCATAACGAATCTCCTCCAGAACGCGGGTTAATTCCTTTGAAAAAGATCCGTAATCGGCATTTGCAACAGTTACCAGAGTATCATGCAGACCCTTACCTGATTTTAATTCAATACCCATATGCCTCAGTGCATAAGGCAATTCAAAATTTAAATCAGCATACATTCTTTTCTGCCTGATTTTCGGATAGTAAATCATGAAAATATAAAGCATTCCCATTAAAACAATAAACATCAAAGACAATTCCAAACTGAAAATAAACAAAATCAAAAAAACAGGAAAAACAATAGCTATTGCCTGTTTTGATAAAAAATACTTTAAAAACAATTGTCTGAGATGATTAAAGGAAATTTTTTTATCATTACTGCCTTTGGATTCGTTAAAATCAAATCTGGAGGATAAATCAAAATCATCTGACGAAGAATTCCCACGTTTCAAACTGAAATTTTTAATCCTATAATAAATTGAGAAATATAAATCTCCGATAATTATAAAGAAGCTGTTAAACATTTTAAGCACTACCACTGATTAATATTTTATTTAAAATCTTTTGAGGATTTTTATAATATAGCTCAAGCATCTGCTTAACCTCTTCAACGGAACGGATATTATGGTTCAGCATAAACTGCAGTACCAGCTGACGATTATTGATTTCATCGTATAAGTCATTGAGAGATTTACCGCTTAATTTCGCGATTTCGGTTAAGGTATTTGATGTAATGCAAACATTTTCAATGGTATCCGTCTCGGGATTCCATTCAAAAATTTTATTCAGCTGAACGATACCCTCCTCAATACCCACTACCTCTGCCACTTCACTGATTCTTCTGAATGAAGCTCCGTTTGATGTGTAAATCCTGTTCTGCATTATTATAAAATCAATAGCTGTAATCATTATTTCCGGAACAGACATTGGTTCATTTGTTAAACGTGTTATAGTCTCTCGTGCATCATTTGAGTGAAGAGTTCCAAAACCTGAATGACCTGTATTTAATGCTGTGAATAATGTTATTGCTTCACTGGCTCTGACTTCACCCACAATAATGCGGTCAGGCCTTTGTCTTAAGGAATTCTTAACCAGATCATTCATTGTCAGCTCACCCCTGTTTTCTGTATTTGAGGGTCTTGTTTCCATTCTGATAACATGCTCGTGAGGCAGCTGAAGCTCCAGAGTATCCTCAATACTGATGATTCTTTCTTTAGGATTGATAAAAGCAGTTAACGCATTTAGTGTTGTTGTTTTTCCGGAACTTGTTCCCCCAGATATTATTGCATTGGCCGATTTAACTCCAAGCCCGTCAAAGCATAACCAGAAAAATGCTGCCAGTTCAACAGACAAGGTATTGTATCTTATTAAATCCATCACTGTTAATGGATCTTTTTTGAATTTACGAATCGTTAATGAAGGACCGTCGGGAGAAATTGGAGGAATAGTTGCATTCACCCTAGACCCGTCCATTAGCCTGCCGTCCAGTATTGGAGATTCCTGATCAATTCTTCGGTTAATCTGTCTTGCAATAGCATCAATTACTTCAATTAACTCTTCTTCACTTTTATAAACAATATTTGTTTTCATCATACCATATTCTCTATGATAAACAAATACTGGCTTATTCACACCGATTATCATTATTTCTTCCAGATCATCATCATGAATTAAGGGGTCAATCTGTCCGTAGCCTGTAATATCCTGAAGCAGTTTTTTCGAAAGAGAGGCAATATATTCATTTGAGATGTTATTTGATTCCAGTGAAAATCTTGAATATAAAAAATTCTTAATGTCATTCAGCAGTCTGTCTTCATTTAATTGAATGTTTCCTCCCGAAGATATTGCGATGTCTACAAGGTTTTCGCGAAGTTCATCTAGAAGAATCTTTTCCTGAGGAGTGTATTTTTGTTTAAAAACCTCATATATAGGTATTAGCTCGTTATCACTGATTATTTGATTCATTGAATACACCTTCTTAAAAAGTATTTTTCGTAAAAAATACTATTAGTAATACTAATTAATAAATTTTTATTACGAGTGAAGTTATAATTACAAGTTACAATCAATACTATGATATGAGTATAAAATGTGCCTGCAGGAAAAATTGTGTTACAATCGAAGACAATCTTGATGAGAAAGTAAAAAAGCTCAGGGAATGTGAAAACTGCCTTGATATCACCATTAAAAAATTCAGTCCACTGAGCGAAATAATAGATTTAAACGATATTGACTCGGATTATAAAAGATGTGAATGTGGAAAAAGACCGATAGACATAGTAATGAGCCACATACTTAAAATAATGATTGAAGAAGAAACGGTAGGTAAAAAAGCAACATTAAGAAGAAACAGTCCTGTTCCGTTAAGCGACTTTTACTATGGAGACCTCAACCCCCAGTTCATCAATAAGAACACATTAATATTAATTCATCCGGATTTCAACAGCCAAACAGCTGAAAGATTAATTAATGAAGTTCCGGAAGTAAAAGGAGTACTGAAAGGAAACCCTTCATCTACAATCGGACAGTTAAATAAGGATTCGAAAATCGAAAATTATGAACTGCTGGCCGGATGTGATATTCAAAGCAATGTAATGAGAACAATAAATGGAGATAAAATAATAATAAATAAAAAGCAAAGCCAACACCACATAGAAGTTGCCGCAACAAGTGAAAGAAAACTGGTAAAATTACACAACTACCTTGAAAACAATGACATTAAAAAAGGAACAGCTGTTGACGCCATGTGCGGCTGCGGAATTCTTGGAATCTATCTTCATAAATACGGATTTGAAAAAGTAATTTTCAATGATATTTACCCGGAAGCTATTGAAAACCTGAAAGAAAATCTGAAAACGAATGAAATTACAGAGGGCTACGAGATATATAATGAGGCTTTTGAAGATTTGAATTTAAAACATGGGGATTTATGTGTTATTGATCCCTATCCAAATGAAAATATTGATGAAATAATAAAAAAAGCAGAGAAATTAGCAGATAATGTAATAATTATCTAGATATACATCTGCATGTAAATAACAATAGCCGGAATAATTAAAACACCCATTAAATGGGATTTGCCAACCCCCAAGTAATGTGGCAGCATTCCCATTGCAGTTGATGTGATTAAGGCCAAAGTCATATATGCAAAGGGTGCCTGATAATAGATAATGAAAATGTAGAGTATTAGAATCTGAAGCAGTATAACACCAATTGACAGTTTTCTATAATCAACACCACCCATTAAATTTGAAAAGGAATCCCCTAATTTCAATGCTAAAACCAACGAAACGGAAACTGCCAGTAATGAAGCAAAAATATATATAATCAAATGATTCAGAGTCATTTCACTAACCAGATATGACATGTAAACTGCAATACCGCTTCGTGGATTGCCAATAATATAAATTGCCATCAGAGAAAATAAACAATCGGAAATATTTAAACCTGATGTTGCAAGCAGAAAATTAACAGTATCTTCATCATCATTATCACTGGCTCCACTGGCGGCCTGAGCTATTACAGTTCCCTGGGCAGGTCCGAAACCCGGCAAAAATCCCAAAATAGCTCCAGTTATACCCCCTGCAAAAATACTTTTAAATTTGTTAAAATCAATATTCAAATCGTAAAAGGAATTTTGATGAGGAATGGTTGAGTTATCATTTAAACTGAAAAGAATAGTACTTATTCCAAACAGTCCGGAAAAAGTACACATTAAACTGATACCTGATGAAATAGGTGTCTGAAAAATCGCCCATCCCAAAATACCGGAAATTACAAACAACAGTAAAGACCATAAGAAATCCCTTGTTGTGCTGGTCAGATTATATGTAAGATAAATTGAAGCAAAAAGCAAAATCATCCACGTAAAAGGCTTTGATACCTCATGCAGCATTGGCAAAACAATACTGAATACCGGAAGCATTAAAATTGTAACAATAATCGCTCCAAATCCACCGACACAGACAATACGTATTACTTCCTTTGATCTTCCCTGCAGTACCATCCTATGACCCGGAAGTATGGAAGTGGCAGTTCCTTCCTGAGGGACACCCAGAAGCATTGAAGGAACAAATTCAATCAAAGCATGTGCAATCGACATTGCAACCATCAAAACACATAAAAATTCCGGAGATAAAAATCCAAGCAGAAATGATGATGATGCAAATAATATTGCTCCTGCAGTATTGACATGAATACCAGGCACCATTCCTGTCATCGTACCAATTAAAATACCTATAAAACATGCAATTACTAATTCAATCATGATTATAAAATAGTGAAAAGCTTATTTTTAAATTTTATTGAATTTTAAAGTAAAAATTGCCCTTAAAATGTTAAATTATAATGATTTGAATAAATTGACCTGAGTAATTAAAATTATATTGGGATGTAATAAAAAACAAAATTTGAATAGCATGAAAATAACCTCCAGTATAACATTCTAAAACTTTTTTCATCAATATTTGGACTGATCTGCATTTAATAAAAACCTTTTTACCAAATTCTGAAAAAATACTTTGAAACACAACTCCAATTCACACAGATGTTTACAATATCTAATTCGCTTTTTAAGATAGGGTTATAATGATAATTAAATCTAAGGCAATAACACATTCAAAATTAAAAATTACATCCCAAATACAATATTGCTTTAAACTTGTTATTTTGCCAGTTAACATCAATATTGCTTTTAAAAATTAGATAACTATATATAATCAATGGTTTGAAATAATATTAAAAATTTAAGGTGATGATATGACAATTCAATCAGTTATAAACAATAAACATAGTATGGTTTTGTGCACTGACCTTAGACAAACAGTTGATGAGTATAAATCTTACGTTGGCATTGAAAAGATATTTGACATCAATGAAAATGTTCCTTATGGAATTATGATAAATGGACTTATGGAATTTGAGGAAATACCCCTAGAAACATTAATCGGTGAATTTAAGCAAAATTTAAAGGAAACTGATGACATCAAAAAAATAAAAGACAACTTGATTGATTTCATAGGTAAAAATACTCCCCACACAACAATAGATGAGTATTTAACAGAGGTTCTAGAAGCATTTAAAATTAAATTATCAGAATCAATCGAAGAAAATGGATTTAAATACGTAATAGACAATAATTCATTTAAGCTGATTCCGGATTTTGTTAAAGAATACTCAAATTTTGACAAAGAATTTGACAACATTATTCCCTAGGGTTATGATAAAAGAGAATATAATTTAAAAATCTGGAGATTATTCTCCTATGAATTAAACTTTGAAGGTTCACAGATAATTCTTGCAGGATATGACAAAAAAAAATCATTTTGGATCACTGCTTGTCTTTAACATATACTGCAATGATAATGGTAAAATCATTTTAACTGAAATGGAATCCATTGAAAACTGTGCAGAACCATACATTAGAATATATGCAATGAATGAGGAAGCATATGCCTTCATTACAGGCATAAGTTCTGATTTTGAGGATTTTATTAAAAATAACCTAATAGATGCAAATGAAGAGATTCTGATAAATGTGGAATGGTATCTAAAAAATAATAATATTAGGAATTCCGAAGAAATATTAAAAGTATTAAAAAATGAATTAAAAAGTAGATTTCTCGACTTAACCGAAACAATCGATAATTATAAATTAAACATGATTGAAGATACTTCATATAGTTGCGAATATGTTCCAAGACAGTTACTTTGTGATTTTGCAGATTCATTAATAAAGTTAACAGCATTAAAGCAAAAATTATCACTTGAACTTGAAACAGTCAGCAGTGAATCAGATATTGCATTAATCACGAAAGCAAGTAATTTTGAATGGATAAAATACAATGATGAAATAATTTAAATAATATTGCAAACAATTAAAATGTAGAGGTTGATAATATGTTATTCATTCCAGAACGTAGAGTAAAAGAAACATTGAAAAGACTTCGAGAAGAAGGAAGATAACGTAGAAGAAAACAAACATTGGAACGCAGAGAGGCTTACCTAAAAGCAAAAAGAGAAGGAAGATTGGATGAATATTTTGAAAACTTAAATAAAGATTAAACATGTATTTTTATTAAAAAAAACCGATTATATTACCATATAATACACCACATGTTCACTGTCTTTAAAAAAAATTAAACACACCAATATTTAAACGAATTTAAAGTTTATTGCGACATTACTGTTGATTTAAAAAAAAACAATGCTGTCAATTTAATCTTTAATTTCATAATTCTTTCTTTTTTGTGCAGGATTATAATTCAGATTAAATTTTCTCTAGTTATCCTATAAAAGACAATACAATTCAAAAAAATAAGTAATTAAAGTTATCTGAAAGATAACTTCGAAATAAGTGCAATAATCAAAAATCACACATTTAAAATATTACACTGATAATATGTGAAGGAAAACCGATAAGGCAATCCCACAATATAGAAACAGTATTACATTAATCTTCCAATACCAGTAATTTCGATACTGGCCACATCATCCAATGAGGAAATAAATTCTTCAGTAGATTCAGTTCCACCTTCACCATCTTCGATAATGAAGTTTAAAATTAAAGCCACTAAACCAAAAGCAATAGGTTCTTCGGAGATGTTTTCAAATTTAGCATCTTCAGGCAAACCTTCTTCAATAGCTGCTTTTAAAGCTTCCAAGTCAACATCAGGACTTTCAGGCATTATTTTCATTGTTGCTAATACTTCACTCATTAAAATTCCTCCATAAATCTAGGGACCTTCAAATCCGCATTCACATTTATAAGCATGACCGAAAGTACGGCATTTTTCACATCTTGCAATTTTAGCTCCACATTCTGGGCATTCAAATTCTATAAATGGACCAGTTAATGGAATTTCTTGTTTACAACTAATACATTCTACTTCTTTCATCTAATCACCTATTAGCGTGTAATCGAAATTGTAATCATTTATATTATCATCAATAAGAGATAAAACCCTTTCAGGATACATTCCATTTACAACATAACAAATA
>CADBPS010000148.1 GCA_902796575.1 uncultured Methanobrevibacter sp.
AAATAAAATAAGAATAAACACAATGTATAAACACAAATTACACTGTTTTAGTTATCAATCATCAGTAGGATATAGGACAGTGCCCATGCCCTTTCATAAACTTCTCTCCAAAATATTTTAATTAATTAATATTTTAAATTTCAAGTTATATATAATTATTAGCTATTTTTTCTAAACAGTTGTTTTTGACATTAACATCAGCATTTTGAGATTTGAAACATGATTTTAAAAACCCCACATATATGCCATTGCTGGATCAAATTTGATTTTCAATATCCTTGGCGTTAATGAAAACAACACATCACCAAATGAAAGTTAATGAAAACAGTTTTGATTTAAATTGATGTTTGCTAGATACATAAAATGTATAGATAGAAATAGTATTCATGTGTAATCATTTTAGTTATGATAATTGACTGTATTATTGAGACCGTTTTATCAACGGCCTATGGTTTTTTGCCGATTTTATCAGTTATTTCAATTATACTAAGTCCATACCTTGTACTCTTTACTCAAAGTGCTGTCGGTTTATTATTTTCAGATATAGCTTAATATTTTAAGCTATATTTTTTCTTTTTTATAAAAATCTGTGTTAATTATTTTCCTGAAAGTTTAAACTCCAGATTATACATTCCTCTTTTTAAAAAAGATTTCTGATTATAGACTTTAAATCCTAAGCGCTCATATAATGCCTTTGCTTTCGGATTTCTGAAATCCGCATCTAAAATAACTCTTTTATAACCCTTTTTCTGACCATAAGCAATTACATCTTTAATGACTTTTGTTCCATAACCTTTTGACCTCTGATTTTCATCAATAGCTATCTCTGCAATATAAATGTCACCTTTTTTGATGTCACTAATAACAAAGTAATCCAATATTGCGACAATTAATAATCTGAGTGATTTAAAACTAATCTCAGGTTGTCTGTCATGAGTGTATATGATTAACATTCCAATGATATTTTCACCATCATAAATAACTTTCGTGCATCCGTCTTTTTTAAGGTTTTTTTCAAGGGTTGCAACAGCATTCTTTTTTGAATTGAAAAGCTTATCATAAGTTCTGAAGTCCACATTATACTGCAGTGTTGCAATTTTATTTACATCATGAATTTCAGGATCAAAAGTTACATATTTCATATCACTTCAACCTTAAGGAAAATATCTGGAATAAAAAAAAGTAAGTAACTGCAGGCAGTTACTTAACAGTAATTTAAAGTTTTTTAATCATTTTTATAGACAATTTCTCCGTCAACTATTGTAGAAATTAATTTTGCTTTTGGTATACTTTCAATATCACCATTTAAAAAGTCGGTATCATATACAACCATATTTGCAACTTTTCCAATATCCAATGAACCAAGATGGTCTTCCTCACCAAATTCATAAGCAGTATTGATTGTCATAGCCTTTAGGGCATCCATAACACTGATTGATTCATCTAAATTTCTAGGTTCACACTCAGCGAATGTATATTCCCTTTTAACAGAAGAATATATTGATTCAGGAATGTTCATAAGTGGAGATACCGGAAAATCACTGTGAAATGTAATTTTTGCACCTTCATCAATGAAAGATTTTATAGGATAGCAATTTTCAGCTCTCCTCTCTCCTAAATACATTAATTCATGTTTATAGTGGATTTTTTCTTTAGGAGTCCATAACGGTGCAACAACAGCTATAATATTATATTCAGCAAATCTTTTAATTTGCTCGGGAGTCAGAATCTGAAGATGTGCAAAAGCATTTCTCTGATCCATATTGCCTGTTGCGATTTGAGCTTCACCTAAAGCATCTAAAGCAAATTCAATTGCCCCATCACCTATAGTGTGGCAGTGAACATTCATATTATGTTCATCAGCAAGTATTGCAAATTCCACCAATTTATCATGATCATCAAATGATTTTACTCCATAATATCCCGGCTGATCACTATATTCATCTAAAAGCCATGCAGTATGTGCCTCTACAACTCCATCAATAAATACTTTAACTCCTGTAATTTTAAAGTATTCATTATTAACTTCACTTGCCAGTTTAGCGAGATTTAAAACATCATCGGTGTCTGCGACTGTTCGAACTGCATAGGTTCTGAGTTTCAGTTTTCCTGCTTTGGATACGTCCACATAGGCTTTAATTGAAGGATATCCAAAATATCCCACATGAGCATCGAGAACTGCTGTAATACCCTGACTGAATGCATATTCCTGCCAGATTAAAAGAGATTCCTGTAATTCCTCATCGCTTTTAACTATTTTAGAATTTATATTGATTGCAGGTTCTTCCGAGAGATAGCCTGTAGGTTTGCCGTTTTCATCAACATGAACCTCATTAGTGGTATAAGTTTCAAGGAGTTTTTCATCTATGTTGAATTTTTCCATAGCAGCTGTGTTTAACCATATTGAATGTCCATCCTGGGTGGTCAGTGCAATGGGAACATCTTTTGAGATTTCATCAAGCATTGCTGCTGTAGGTTTTTCATCATCAAACTCCCAGTTGTTACCTGTGTAAAGTTCTCTGCCCGGATTCTCCCTAATATACTTTTCAGTCATTTTAACATAATCTTCAAGTGTTTCACCTTCACTTAAATCAATTGAAAAACCCATTATATTTCCGGCAGGCAGTCCATGTGCATGACCGTCCATAAATCCGGGATAGATGTAATTATCACCAAAATCCAAAATTTCAGTATTATCATCAATTAATTTATCTGCAACTCTTTTTGAACCGGAATATTGAATTATTCCATCTTTTACACATATTGCTTCCACTTTTCTATCTAATGTATAGATATTTCCTAAAATTACCTGATCAATTGCCATAAAAACACCAGTATATTTGTAATCATAATTTTATCAAAATCAATATTTAAATTTATACCGCATAAACTTAATTGATAAGTTATTTAAGTGCATTACTTGCGATTTCTGGAATAATGAATTATTATATTAATTTTCTTTATCTCATATCGTCAGTATCTGGTTCAATGGCCTCCGTATTGCTTGTCTCATCATATCTTATAAAAGAAGATAATATGGATGTAAAATCTTGGTACTGGAATATGTTTGCATGGTTTATAGGATTTATTATTTATCAATTGGCTGCAAATTTTGATTCAATTATATTTGGTCCAACACTACTTTCACTTCTTGCATCAGCCACAATTACATATATACGAGCCTTAATCAAGTAATATGCTGATAATAGTAAAATACCATACATATAAATTTAGTCTTAACTAAAGGTGTTATTATGGAATTAGTGGAAAAAATAGAGCCGTTCATAATTATTTTTTCAATCATAACTGGACTAATATTCAGCAATATTTCAATCATAAATCAAAATATGGGATATTTGATAAACGTATTTTTATGCTTAATGATTTATGGATTATTTTTAGAAACAGAAGTTACTGAATTAAAAAACAGTTTTAAAAATCTTAAATTCACATTTGCAAGTTTGATTATTAATTTCATATGGACACCCCTATTCGGATATTTTCTGGGGTCAATATTTTTAAAAGGCAATCTAGATATTCTAATTGGATTTTTCATGCTAATATTGACACCATGTACAGATTGGTATTTAGTATTTACAAAAATAGCAAAAGGAGATACTAAACTGAGTTTATCCATATTGCCAATTAATTTGGTATTGCAAATTATTTTACTTCCAATTTACTTAATATTATTCTTTTCAAGTAAGATTACATTAAATTACACACAAATAATCTATTCACTTTCAATCGTTATTGTGATTCCGTTTATAGCTTCACAGGTTACAAAATTTGTATTAAATAAAAATCTAAATGAAACAACAGAATTATTTTCAAATTTGCAAATCTGGTTTTTAGCACTCACAGTTTTTTGCATTTTTGCAAGTCAAGGTTCCATATTATTTGATAATCTGAACTCCATAATTTCAATATTTATACCATTAATCATTTTCTTTGGCGTTAATGTCATTATAGATTTATTATTATCTGAAAAAATTAATTTTACATATCCTGAATATGCAAGCCTGACAATGACAACATTAGCACGTAATTCTCCATTAGCACTAGCTATTGCAATAAATTCTTTTCCAGGGCATGAATTAATAGCAATTGGACTAATAATAGGGCCTTTAATAGAATTACCTGTACTGTATATAGTTTCAAAATTCTGTTTATGGGTTAAGAATTCTGGACTATTCTTTATTTGCAATAACTTATTTTGAATTAGTTTTTACTATAAACCCATAGCTGGGGCTCCCTAATTTCTTTTACAAGATTATATCATTAAAATTTCAACTAATGGTAAAAATCCAAATTGTGAAGCTTTAAATAGTCGTTTTAGTAAATTTATCATTTAAAATAAAAAGATATTTTAAAATCAATAAATAGATTTCCTAACTTTAACAATAGATTTCAAAAATTTAATTTAAAAGCAAATACAAAACAATAGCTATGATGAAATTAAATGAACTTCTGGAAATTTTCAATAATGGAGAAACACTGATAATGGATAAAGATGCACTTGAAGCGTGTAATTACTATTCGAGAGAAGCACAGAAAATCACCTGTGAGCTAAATTATAAGTTTCATGAGGCAGATGAAATAAGAGAAATCTTTTCAAAATTAATAAATCAGAAAGTGGATGATGAATTCAGGGTTTTTCCGCCATTCTACACAGATTTTGGAAAAAATATTCACCTTGGAAAAAACGTGTTTATAAACAGTGACTGCAAATTTCAGGACCAGGGAGGAATATATATTGGAGATGATGTGCTGATAGGACACAATGTGGTGTTGGCTACGCTAAATCATGAGGAAAATCCCGAAAAAAGAGGTAATCTATGCCCTTCACCAATACATATCAAAAATAAGGTCTGGATAGGTTCAAATGCAACAGTTCTGCCTGGAGTTAGCATTGAAGACGGTGCTGTAATTGCAGCAGGAGCCGTTGTAACAAAAGATGTAAGTGAAAATACAGTTGTTGGAGGTGTTCCGGCCAAAGTAATTAAAAAAATTACATATGATGAGTAATCATACATTTTTATACATGTATAAGAGTAAGTCAGATAACTGCCAGAAAATATAATTTGGATAGTGTAAAAATAATAGGAAAAGAAATTATTTCATTTCTTTTTCCCAGAATCTTATGGTATTAATATTGGCCTTGTCTGCCAATTTTTCCATGGTTTTTATCTCATCATCACTTAACTTAATATTAACCGCATCAGCAGCATCTTCCACATGATGAACTTTCGTTGCACCGATAATAGGCAATGTATCTTTACTTATTGCCCATGCTATTGGAAGCTGGGCTACTTTTGCATCATGAGCTTTTGCAATTTCTGATAATGCATTATTTAACTCTTCAATTTCAGCTAAACTGTCACCATATGCATTTGCCCTGTCTGATCCTTCAGGGAAGGGATGTGCAGTATCATATTTACCGGATAATGCACCCTGTTCCAAAACCATATATGAAAAAAATATTATATCATTTTCTTTACAATATTGAAGGATTCCTGAATCCTCAGATGAACGGTTAAGTAAACTGTAATGATTTTGTACCGCACCTAATTTTAAACCGGCATCATTTAGTATTTCATTTGCCTGTTTGATTTCTTCCAAATCATGATTTGAAACACCAATAATTCCAATTTCATGTTCTTTTGCAGTTTCAGTTAATTTTTTTGTCCAGTCAGGAGCTCCAACAGGATTATGAATCCAGAATATATCAATTTCATCAATTCCTAATGTTTTTGCACTGTTTTCATACATTAAAGTTACGGCATTATCTGATGATGAATCGGCACACTGTGGTGTAAATTTTGTTGATACAATCACATCATCACGAGGGGTTTCTTTTATAAATTCACCAAGAACTTCCTCAGAAGTCCCCATACCATATACAAATGCAGTATCCCACAAATTTAAACCCAATTCCATTGATTTATCATAAATTGGTTTTAAATCATCAATTTTATGCTCATCTCCAAAAGTTCCATCATTGCCCCATGCCCATGCACCGAGAGCAATTTTTGGAAGGTTATTTTTTGATATCATAAGCAGATGTTTGTAAAAATACATTATTAATAGTTAGAGTGTCGGCGATGACACCTAAAACTTAAAATAAGACAAAAATAATAAAAAGGTAATATGACTTATTTTGATTTTGAAATAACACATTGTCCGGTTGAATTATCTCTGGACATTATCAACAGAAAATGGGTTCTGCAAATTATTTGTGACATGTTTTTTGGTAAAACCAGATTCAGTGAATTTCAAGAGGGAAGGCCTGATTTAACAAATAAAGCATTATCAAGAAGCTTGAATTATATGAAATCCGAAGGATTAATTGTAAAAGAGGTTAATGATTCAAATATTGAATATTTTTTAACTGAAAAAGGCAAGTCCTTAAATAAAATTATATATGATTTGGTTGAATTTACATTGGAAAATAATGAAGAATACTATAGTAAAGAAACAGTCATTAAGGCAAAAGAAGCTTATAAAAAGCAATTACTGGATTAAGAGCAGAACAGCAATTATTCTAAAAATGAGTTCAGTTTTTCAATAGCTGTATCCTTACGTGCGGGATATGCAGCGATTTTAATTTTAAGATGAATTGAGTCACCGCAATCAACAATGCTCAGTTTTTCATTTATTGCATCATCCTTATCAAATCTTAAAAACCAGTTTCCATTTTCATCTATTTTTCGTTCCAGATTTCTGGTCAGGTCTGATAATTCAACAGATTCCAGGAGTTTATTAAAAAAAGCATTTGTGTATCGTTTTTTGGAAACCGTACCTGTGAGGATAATAATTTTATTTTCAGTTAAACCTTCAGCTTCCTCCGCTTCTATTTCAGCTTCAGGTAAAATGTTTAAAACAGCCTGTAGTAAATCATCCAAATTTTCATTTTCATAAACAAAAACTCTGAATTTAATATTGTGAATCATATTTATCAAAAAAAGAGTAGCAAAAGAGATTATAAATCTCTTCTTCTTGCTTGTTCACTACCTTTTCCTTTTGATTTTATTCCACGTCCTTTGTTTCCTGCACTTGTCAGGCCTCTTAAAGCTCTGTTAGTGTGTTTTTTAGAACAGATCCAATTGATTTTTTTATCATTGACAATTGAAGGACTTTGTGGATCAACTAAGATAACTTCGTAGTATTTGTATTTACCGTCAGACCATACCCAATATGAGTTTAAAACTTCTAAATTAGGATATTTTTTGCCTACTCTTTCTTCAGCAATTCTTTGAATAGATTTAGCCTGTGTAATTTTATTTACACCCATTCTTTTAGGTTTACGACCACCTTTAAAACGAGATTTCCTTCTTCCACCACGCCTTACTCTGGTTCTTGCTAAAACAAAACCTTTTTTAGCTCTGTAACCTAAACTTCTAGCTCTGTCTAATCTAGTAGGTCTGTCGATTCTTTGTACTACTTTTTGACGTCTCCATTGTGGAGCTCTTTGCCACATGAGTTCACGTACGTAA
>CADBPS010000149.1 GCA_902796575.1 uncultured Methanobrevibacter sp.
AATACTTAAAATTAGATATAATTAAATTAATACTTATGATAATAAAATTAAAATACTTATAGATTAATAGAATTAAATTAAGCTATGCATAATAATTAAAATAAAAAAAGAAATGATATTAGTAAAAAAGCTTAACTTGATAGCAATGAGAACAATCCAAAAATTATAAATATTTTCAATTTATATCTAATTGTATGGCAGAAACAGATTGGTTTAAATTTGAAGATAAGGATTATGACTTTCCATTCTACAATAAAAATCCATACATTCCCAAATGGGGATGGATTGTCTTATTCTTTGTATTTCTTATCGGATTTATTTTGTCAATTTCTGATAAGATTCATTTTGCAATTTTGGGATGTGTTGTGTTAATTGTTCCAGTATTATATTTTTTAAAATGGGATTATAATGCAATATTTAGAATACCTTCCCGTCGTGATGTTATTCTTGTTGTAGCTCTTTTTGCAGGATATATGGTATATTCCATTGCTATGGGTGCAATATTGGATCAATTTGGAATAGTCAGCAGCGGAACAGTTAATCCCGAATCATTCAATGTTATGACAATAGCTTTGATGATATTTTCGGTACTGGGTGAAGAATTTATTAAATTCATTCCATTCATGTTTTTTTTAAGAGTGATTTACAAGTACTCAAATAACCGTAAATTATCTGTAATCCTGTCTATTGCTCTAATATTGATAATGTTTGGATCTATGCATGTACATAATCCAACCATGTTAATATTTGCACTCTGTATACAGGGATTCGGTTCAATATTCGAGTTTTATGGGTACATTAAAACCAAAAACATCCTTGTTCCATATCTTTGTCATTTAATTACAGACGAGTTTATCATTATAATTACAATGCTTGGATTTGTCTAAACAATCTTCTTTTGCATTCTGCACTAAAAAAGAATGTGTATCACCTAAATGAAAAAATGGAATCCGGAATACTTGATGCAACAACCTATGATTTGATGAAAGTCTATCTTAAAGATGAAGAGGAGGACATGTACTGGTCAGAACAGCAGCTTGATTTATGCAAAATGATTGGAAAACAGAATTATCTAACACAACTATTAATCAATGATCAAAATGGAAATTAAAGCTATTAAAACATATGAAAACGGTTTCATGAAACAAACCTTTGCATTTGGCGGAGAAGAAGGTATGGATAAATTTGATGCTTCTGTAAAATACAGATCAAGCATCCAAAACTACCTGATTGACACAGGTGATGAAGTAATCCTTGTAGATACAGACATGCCAAGTGAAGCACCGCAGATGGAAGTGGATGAAAACACTCCATTATCAATGGGAGAGAGAATCAGTGACTATCTGACTGCGCTCAGCAAACTGGGATATGATGCAGAAGATGTAACAAAGATTTTGATTACTCATAAACATGCTGACCATACCGGCGAGCTAAGACAGTTCCCAAATGCCAAGGTATATCTTTCAAAAACGGAAGCTGAAGAGATGAATCTTACAGGAGACAATATTGTTCCTGTTGAATTCAAGGACGAAGCATACTATAACTTTGAAAAATCAGAAAAGATAACCGATGGAGTATATCTTATTGAAGCTGCTGGTCATACAACGGGCAATAGTATTGTTATTGCAGAAGATGACGGACTTTTCTATATGATTCATGGAGATATAACCTATACAGATGAGGCATTATATGAAAATAAACTGTCAATTGTTTTTGAAGATCTTGCAAAGGCAAGAGAAACATTAGACAATGTCAGGGAGTTCATTAAAAGTAATCCTACTGTATATTTGTCTACTCATACTCCATTAGGTCATGAAAACCTGGAAAATAAAAAAGTCATTGATTTAAAAAACCCTCCGGAAAGTATTTATCCATAAATACTTTTTTTCTATTTTGGGAGTGTTGAGTAATTCATTTTTTGAATGGTAATTTGTTCCTTTATAATTTTTAATTCTACAACTTTCCATTTTATAAATCTTAATTTTAAATATAAACATCAATGCTTTTTTTTATTTTATATTTTTTTTTAGATTTTTTAACATCAAGCTGTTTGGGATGGAACTGTTTAAGGATATTTGTATGGTCTATAAACAAGCAAATTAAACTAAAAAAATAACTGGATTCTTTAAAAATATACTGTTTGAATTAATTCATTAAATTTAGTTCTTTAAAATTAAAAAGCGGGCTCGACGGGGATTGAACCCGCGACAACAAGGTTAAGAGCCAAGCGCTCTGCCAGACTGAGCTACGAGCCCTACTTTAAACACCATTTTAATATTATGTCATTTACAATATTTAACTATTTTGTTTTTAGGAGTATCTAATTTTAAATTTCAAATTTTTTCTAAAATAAACAACATACTTAATAGTGCTGTCTTCACTGGAAGCAATAATGAAATCAAAGATAAAATTATAACACATATTGTTGATTGGCAATGTTAATGATGACGATGCTGTAAATGGAGTTAAGGACCCTATTTATATCGATTCACAACAAAGATTTAATCCAATGACTTGACTTTTCTTCTTGATTTTATTAGATGATATCTTAATTTTTATGCATGCAATAGAATAATATATATTGTTCTAAAAACTAAATCATTACAATAAAAAAGTTTTTGAAAATTGCATTTAAATCCCAATGGAAAATAATATTTGTTATATTTGTATTATTAATACTTCAAACCATATTTCAAATGGAAATAATTGATTTGTTCAGTTCTGCTTTGTCCGGAGTTAAAAATCAGAATGTCAATTTGCTTTTGAAATCAGGTTTATATATGTTAATATTCACAGTTTTTTCAATGATTTCTATGTATGCGGTTTCTCGTCTCTCGGTAAGGGTATCTTCAACTGCAACATTCAATATCCGTGAGAAAATCTTTCACATTCTAATGAACTTGTCTGATGAGGAAATTGGCAAATTTAAAATTACCGCATTAATTACCTGGTCAACAAGATCGATGTCCATAGAACAGGGATTTATAGTGATGGTACTCGAACAGTTAATGCTGATTCCATTTACGTTCATAGCAATCCTATATGAAATAGCATTGATTGATAGGATTTATGCACTGTTCTTCTTAATATTTGTTAGTATCCTTGCGGGAATCCTATTTTGGAGATTGAAACATTTTGTCAATGTCGTCAAGTTGGTGAATTTTGATTCATAATTTTTTCTCCTTTATTTTACGTTATTTTATGTTTATTATGTTGGTTGATAT
>CADBPS010000150.1 GCA_902796575.1 uncultured Methanobrevibacter sp.
GTTTTTCATGAAGAACTGGACTTATTGGGATTTGATAAATATTGGAGTTATCCAAAATCTAAAAATCCATTGTTGTGGGCTAATGGGAGAAGATATTTTTATAAAGGTGAATTGGTAGCTGTTGCTAAAAAGGGTGATGCTTTAAATCTACCAACGATAGAATTTGAAAAAGGTTATAATAATTTAAATCTTGCTGAAATAGATATTGAAAAAGTTATAAAACATAATAAACATGCATTATTTGTTTTGGAAAATGAAGTAATAGATTTTATAGATCAAATTACTACTAAATATTCAGATTATCCATTTTCGGTTTCTTTTAGTGGTGGTAAAGATTCTCAATCTGTTTTGGATTTAGTTACGAGGGTAATCCATTCTGATGATATTCGTATTATTTTTTCTGATACTACTTTAGAGCATGATTTAACTTATGAGGCTGTGGATGAAAGTATTAATTTTTATAAAGAAAAATATCCCACTTTGACATTTAATGTTGCAAGACCTGTTAAATCTGCTGAGGAATTATTTAAAGATATGGGTTTGCCAAGCAGATTCAATAGATGGTGTACGCCAGCTCTTAAAACAGCACCATATAATAAATTAATTAATGAACTTGTTGATTCAGACTCTAAAATTGTTGTATTTGAAGGGGTTCGGGCTGAAGAAAGTGTTCAACGAAGTAAATATAGACGAATTGCAGATGGGGTTAAACATCCGTCAATTATTAATGCCCGGCCAATATTGTACTGGAATTTTTCGGAAGTTGTATTGTATAATTTTTATCGGAAATTGCCTATGAACAAATTGTATAGGTATGGGCTTTCGCGGGTCGGATGTGAATTATGTCCCTATTCTTCCAATTGGTCAGATTGTATAAATGGCCATATTGACACTAATTTTATTGATAATTATGCTCCATTAATTATTGAATATGCAAAAAATAGAGGTTTATCAAATATAACTGATTTGAATAAATTTTTAGCTGAAGGGCAGTGGAAAAAAAGAGCAGGGGGCAAAGGTATTAATTGTGAATCTTCAATTAATTTCTCACAGTCATTAAAAAGTTTCAAATCAGTATCTTTGAATCCAAATGAAAATTTTTTAGAATGGATAAAAGTACTTGGAAATGTGAGTTATATTGAAAAGAATAATAAAATTAAAGGGGAATTGGATTTAAATGAAAATAATTTTGCATTTTCAATTACTAAGAATGATAATAAAGAGATTATTGAATTTTATGATATTCAAAATGATATTAGATTACAAAGTAAATTAAAAAAAATTTTGGAAAAATCAACTTTTTGTGTACATTGTGGCATTTGTGATGTTGAATGTACTAATGGCGCAATAAGAACTAATCCTGTTGTAAAAATTAATTCAAATTTATGTAATCACTGTGAAAATTGCATTAAATTTGTGCAACATGGTTGTTTTCGTGCTAAATCACTTTATACAGGTTTAGGAGACAAAAATATGAAAAAAAGAACAAGTGGTATTGATAAATATTCTACATTTGGTTTAAGGGAAGTATGGTTGGAAGAATTTTTTGATTTTGGTGATGAATGGCTGGATAATAACAGTTTAGGGCCAAAACAAATTCCTGCGGTAACTAATTGGTTATCTGAAGCAGGATTAATAGATCAAAAAACTAAAAAAACAACTCAGTTAGGAAAGGATTTAAAAATAATCTATGAGGATAATCCTTCATTTGTATGGGGAATTATATGGATTAACTTATATTATGATTCCAAAGTAATAAATTGGTATTGTAATTCTATCGATTGGGGTATGAGGATTTCAAGAGAAGATTTATTAGAAAACATTATGAGTTCATTTCCGGATTTAAGTAAGGGAACACTTAATAATGCGACAAGTGCCATGATTAACATGTTTGATAATTCCTCATTAAATGAAGCATTTAATCTGGGAATTCTTGAAAAAAAAGGTAGAGCAGTAAAATTTATAAACAAAGATGGTGTAGGTGATGAATTGGACATATTGCTTGTTGCATATTCATTATATAAAGTTAAAAATCAGATTTTAAGAAATGATTTCACAGTTTCAGAATTATATAATGAAAACTTTGAAGGTGGGCCTTTCAAACAGTTCGGAGTTTCTCAATCACATCTTGAAAGAATATTAAGAGGATTAAATCAATATGGGGACATTGTTAAAGCAGATTTGGCCGCTGATTTGGATAATATATTTTTAAATAATGATATTGCATTGGAAGATATTATAAAGATAAAGAAAGAAGGGGTTTAATTGAAATATAAAGAAATTATACATGTGAATGAAAATTTTATTCCTGTTTTTGATTTAGAAAATGAGGAATCAGATCAATATTGGCCATTATTTATTCCAAATGATAAATTCAGAGATATTTTATCTTCAGCAATTGACTCAATGAATACTAACAATCAGAAAAATCCTGTTTGGTTACAGGGAACTTATGGTACGGGTAAAACTCATGCCACATCTGTCATAAAACATTTATTATGTGATGAAGAATTACCCTATTACGATTTAGACAATAATGAGTTAACTGCTAAATTAAATAATTTTAGGGGAAAAACTAAAGTTTTTCCTGTAGTCTTGAAAGGTACATCTACAATTGGTGACTCAAGAAGATTTACATTTACTATTCAAAAAGCAGTGAAGGATGCATTATCCCAAAACAATATGCGTGTTGCTGTACCATCCGAATTTGAAAATATGATTCGAATACTAAAGGAATATCCTCTTAAATCAGCAGATACTGAAGGTACTTTATTAGAATCTTTTGCTATTGATGAGATATTGTTCAGATTGGAAAACCTGGAAACTGACATTTTAATAGAAATTGAGAATATTTTTATGAAAAAAAATCTCAACCCTTTCACGGAAGAAAACATTGTGGACTGGTTAAGTAGTGTTAGGGACAGATTAAATGAAGAATACGGTATTGATTATTTAATGATTTTTTGGGATGAATTTACTGGTGCTTTAAATATGTTGAATGTAGAGGATATCCTTTTACAGATACAAAATATTGCTGAAGCTAAAAATAAAGGAATATCATTATTTATTGTTTCACACAGGACTCGTTCAACTCAAGTTAACATCAATCAGGAAATAATTGATAAAATTATGGACAGATTTGAACCCAAATATTACAGTATGGAACCTGTCGCTACATATGAATTAATGGAAAGAAGCATTGGTAAAGAAAAAGAATGGGAAAATGTAAAAAATAATTATTTAGATGTTATTTCACCATTAATTGAAAAAATCAGTGTTAATGATGGTTCAAAAGTAAAAAATGCATTGGAAAATCTTTATCCAATCCATCCATATACGGCATATTTAGCTACATTTATTGCTCAGGAAATCGGATCAACTGAAAGGAGTATCTTTAAATTCCTCCATGATGATATACCTAATGGATTTAAAAGTTTCATTAATACTTTCTCAATTAATGAGAGGTATTTTTTAACTGCAGATTACTTATGGGATTTCTTTTATGCGGATTTTGAACAAAGTGAGGATGAAAAGATTAGCAGTTCAGTTAAAAAGTATAAATTACATTGTGAAAATCTTAAAAAAGAGAATGAAGAATATCTGGTTATTTTTAAAGTAATTCTCCTATTGAATGTACTATATAAAATAGCTGAGATAGGTAAAAGTTCATTGGCAATACCTTCAGAAAGAAACATAAAAAATGTTTTCATTGGTAGTATATACGAAAGTAAAGTTGAAACTGTTTTAGAATATATTGATAAAAATAGTATAATAAATAAAACTCCAGACAGGTTATTTGAATTGACAACCAATACATTACCTCCTGAGCAAGTTGCTGCTACAAAAAAGAGATTGAGGGAAAATAGCAAAGTTAAAGATTTATTGGGCAATAAGATATTTGAAATTAAGGGTGATATTAATAAAAAAATTATACGTGAAACCGAAATTAACGTTCGTGATAGTGATGTATCCGAAAATAGATTAATAATGGATATTGAAAAAGGAATGTTTAAAAACTCTGGATATTTACATATGATTTTATTTTTGTGTAAAACTGAAGAGGAGTACATTAAAATAAATAAAGTTATCAAATCAGTTTCTGATAAAGGCTTTTTTAAAGATATACTTGTTGTTGTTTCGGAAGCAATTTTCGGTGAGGATAACTATGATAAATATTTGGAATTTGAAGCCCGTGCAATAGTAGCAAAAGCTCATAGATATAATGAGGATGTTGAATTAAACAACAAACATGCGAAAAAGTATATTGATGATTGGGCTAAAGATATAAAAAGAAAAGTTGTCAGCTGGTATTTAAACAATCGGGATGGTAAATTACCATTAAGTAATCTATTAAATGCTATTAATATGGATTTATCGAAATCCATATTTTATTATGGTTTCGAAAATATATCTGAAACACAGGAAAACGGAAATGTGTGGAATAAAGTGTTATCAAAAAATCAGGCTGAAAAATTTATGACTGCAAATAGTCTTGAAGAATTACAAGATATTCTTAAGGGTGTGGATAAATATTCATTATCAATACTAAAAGATAACAATGGAAATTATATTATTGACAATAAACTCAATATGTTTGAAAGTGTTCCAAATAAGCATCCAATAAAAATAATGCAAGATTATGTTGATGAAACACTTAAAAATGCACAAGACGGAGGTAAATTTAATTTAGGTAGTGAATTGATGCCTTTAATTGAAGCACCATATGGTTTATATCCAAATAAACTTAGTCTTGCAGCACTAGCTTTTATTTTAAGAAAATATGTGAATAGACTTTATGATAACAAAGGTAATTCGATTGATAAAACCAAAATGAAAAATATAGTTGTTTCAATTTTTGAGTTTTGGACAAAGGGCAAAGGCGAGCAAGATTTATACATTAGATTCGGTTCAGAAAATGAGAGAAAATTAGGCGAATTAATTAATGATATATTCAATTTGAATTTAAATTCAGATGATCAATCTATCTCTGTTATCAGGTGGAACCTTAGACATTGGATTAAAGATAACAAAAAACCATTATGGTTATTAAATTATTCATATATTAGCAAGAATAATTCATTATCAGATGCTATTGATGCTTTATCAGCATTTTTAAAACCTGAAGACGATAATATTCCAGATAATATTATTCAGGATTGCTATAATACTATTAGGCCTCTTAAATCTGATTTAAGATACAGTTCAAGAGAAGATTCTGATGAATTATTTAATAGATTTATGGAGGAATTTGAAAAATATGAATTAACACCGAGTGATGTTGAGGATATTAAAGAATATCTTTATGGTACGATGCCTGAGGAAATTTATGACTGGGATAGGGAAAAAGTTAAAAATGAAATTTTAAATTGGATAATTGAAAGGAATAAAAATAATAATCCACTTAAAGACCCTTGTCTTGAAGTATCCGTTGAAAATACATTAATTAAAATTTCACTTGATAGGAATGCTACAGGCAATATTCTTGTTAATGTCGCAGGCAATGGTTACTATACAGAGATAAAAAAAGGCAAAGCATGTATTAATATTTCTGGTCTTGAAGAAGAAAAGGTTTATCTTGCGACAGTTTCTTATGCTGGTGATAAAAACTTTGAAAAGGTAGAATCAACTGTTCAAATTAAAGCTGAAAGAACTTCGCCCGAACTTAAGGATCCATCTCTTAAATTTTCTGTTAAAGATAGATTAATTGAAATTTCGCTTGATAAAAATGCTACAGGTAAAATTTTAGTTAATGTTGGGGATAAGGGTTATTTTGATGAAATAATAAATGGTAAAGTAAATATTGCCATTGATGACCTTGAAGGAGGAAAAACATATGATGCAACTATTTTATATGAAGGTGATGAGAACTTCAAAGAGTCGGAAATTAACACAAAAGTTGAGATAAAACTCAAAGATCCTCATCTTAATGTTTCGATAGATAATACTGTAGTCAATGCTTTCATCGATAGTGAAGCTACGGGTGACATTCTAGTCAATATTAATAATCAGAAGTTTTCTTCAAAAATAAATAAGGGTAATGCAGCTATTAAACTAAATGGCCTTGAAAATGGAACATATGTGGCCACTGTTTTATATGGTGGAGATAAAAACTTTGATAAAAGTAATCTTAATATTGATATAGAAATTCATGCTTCTGATCCTACTATTGACATAATCAGAAAAGCAGATGCCATCTTATTGAAAAATGCACTAATTTCAGCATTTGATAATAATGATGAGATTACTCCTGAAATAATTATGACTTATTTAGAGAGGATGGATGATGACAATACATAGATTTTCAGGACTGGATGAACTGAAAAATTCTGTTCAAAATGATTTAAAAGATTTTAACATATCTGCCAATCGTTTTCCAATACGTTATATTTTTTTAAATTCCCATGAAGAAATGAAAGAAATCATTGATTTGCTAATTGATAATGTTACATTAATTGAATTAAGTTCATTTCTTTATTCAAATGATAGTTGGCTTACCCCAGACCAAGTTATAAATGAAATAAACAAGTTAACCGATAGTTCAATTATAGTGCCTTTATCTGAATATATTCGATTTTTAAACGATGAGCAATTTTCAAAAATATTTAATGCACTGTCTGAAATTGAAAATAGAAATTTAAGATTATATATTCCGTTAGTTGGATTGTGGGATAGATTTGAAGATTTATTTTGGAATAAGTATTATAGAAATGATAATTGGGCTCCGATTTGGAAATTAGATGGTTCAATTCATTCTATTAAAATTTATCAAATAGGGTATGATTTTAATAAAGATACAAAGATTAATAATCTGAAATTAATTTTAAATGCAAAAGAATGGTTTGATTTATGGAAATATGACAATGTGAATAATATACTTTCACTGTGCAGGCCAATACTAATAAACTTTAAAAATAGTCTTCCTGACCAGACATTCAATCAGGAAATCATAAATAATCCTAAAGAATATCTGTCTAAACTTTTTGACATGGATATCTGCATTGAATATAATCCTAAAGAAAAAGAGTACTGGGATCAGTTATTAATTGATGTAAGCAATATAAATAAAAAAAATATTTCATTAAGAGATATTTTTTCCGAAAAATTTAATGTAAGTGCTGTATCCTCCCTTGAATTGAAGGATTATCTCAATTATTATATGGGTAATATAAACACCCATTATCATCAATGGATTATCAAAAGTTTTCTTATAGAATCTCCAAAATACAAAAATTCATATCTGGGGCATTGTTTTAAATCAATGATTAAGTTAGGCAATAATAATTTAGCTAGAAAAATATTTTTAGAAATATTCAATTTGGATTATTCTGAAAAGTATTTGGAGGAACGTAGAATATTATTATCTAATTTATCTAAATATGATTTTTCTTTTGCCGAAACGGATTTTAACAATCAAGTTAAAAAAATTGAAAACTTATCGGCCAAAGAACAACTTCAATATCTGACGACAACTACACCTATTGAAAAATTGAAAATTGTTGATATAATCCAAAAAAATGGAGTTGATAAGGTCATTTCTGATTTAAAAACTATTTTCCCCGATTTATATTATTATTTAAATTGGAATATCGTTTTAAATGAAGATATTCAGCCATGGATTATAGAATATTTTAAAGAGTATAATAAATCTAAAATTCTTAATGTTAAGTCTGAAAAATTGGAATCATTATTGTCTGAGAAAAACAATCCGGATAATTTTTATAACTGGTACTTTGATGTTCATGATAATATTGGCCTATCTGATGAGAATGGTTATGTTATCTGGGTTGATGCACTAGGTGCTGAATGGCTGCCTTTATTAATATATTATCTAAATTCTTTTGGTAAAAATTTTAATAAGAGGATTAAATATAAATCATTGAGCTCAGTTAACATACCAAGTGCTACAGAATTTAATAAAATAGATGCTGATGATAAAATAAGTGATTTGGATGAGTATATCCACAAAAATCATTATAATTATCCAACATCTCTGTTAGATGAAATGGATTATATAAGAGATATTGCCAAGAAGATAGTAAAAATTGATTCACCAAGAATCTCAATTGTATCTGATCATGGATTTAGTTTTTTGTGTACCAAAAAATTTGGCTGTTTTAAAAAATATTCATTTAAAAGTACTAAACACGAGGGGCGCTATGTGTCTTGGGAAAATAACGAAGATGTAGCTAATGAGGATTATATGTCCGCCAGTATAGAAAATTCATCTTATGAAAAACACAAGTATCTTGTAACTTTAAAACATATTTCTTTGAATAATACACCATCACATGAAGTTCATGGAGGTGCCACTCCCGAAGAAGTGCTGGTTCCTTTTATTATTCTTGAAAATGATGACAGTTCAATTATTGATTATGAAATAATTTCCTCAAAAACAGAAGTCAATGTTTCACTGGAAGATGAGCTGCCAATAACTATATTGCCGGAACCGTCAAGTATGCCTGTAGCAATTTGTAATAATGAAACATTACCTGTTTCTAAAGAAAATAATCAGTTTATTATCTTTTTAAATTCCGGTTTGAGTAAAGGAAAACAAACAATCACAATCAAAATTGATGATGTGGAAGTTGAATTAGAAATAAACATTAAAAAAGGTGGAATGGAGGAAGAAGATTATGGTAAACTCTTTGGATGAAAAAATTAAAACAGCATTTCCAGAAGAGTCTGTTTTAAAAAATAGTGATAAATATAGTATATTTTCCGGTTTAGGTATCCCTTCTTTTGTAAAAGACTGGTTAATTAAAATGTTTACAGATGAAAATGATGAATTGGACAAATATGGATTGAAAAGATTCATAAATAATAACTTAGCAAATAATCAGAAAAATGTTAAAGGAACATTGATTACCGATAATAAAGAAGTTACATTATTGGCAAGGATCATCGTAGAGCCTGATATTAAAAAAGGCAAAATACGATTTTCAGTACCAGATTTGGGACTAAAAATGAATGAATGTGAAATTCCAGATTATATTGCTCGAGAAAATCCTGAATTAAAAGGTGGTGAAGTATGGGGTATTATTACTCTTGATTATCTGATACCTAGTGGCAATGAAAAAGGATCAATATTACTGGATAAATTCAAATCATTCAAACCATATACTGCTGATTTTGATTATTTTTCTTCAAAAAGAGAACAATTCACTCTTTTTGAATGGGTTGATTTTATAATTAGATCAATGGAATATAATTCAGATGCTTTTGATTCATTTACTCAAAAGCTACTATTTATTTCAAGATTATTGGTTTTTGTCGAACCAAATTTAAATATGATGGAGTTAGCTCCTAAAGGTACTGGAAAGTCATATGTTTTTTCTAATCTAAGTAAATATGGTTGGATTGTAAGTGGGGGGACTGTTTCAAGAGCTAAACTGTTGTATGATATTGCCCGTGAAAGTCCGGGTTTAATTCAACAATATCAGTTCTTGGCATTGGATGAAATTGAAACAATTAAATTTGCAGATGAAAATGAACTTCGGGGTGCATTAAAGAACTATTTGGAATCTGGTTCTTTTACAGTAGCAAAATTTAAAGGAGACTCCAACTGCGGATTGATGGTCTTGGGTAATTTACCATTAGATGAGGATAAAAAACCATTAAATAAACAATATTTTGTAAATTTACATAGGTTTTTTAAAGATCCTGCATTGCTGGATAGATTCCATGGTTTTATTGAAGGTTGGTATCTGCCTAGAATGAGAGAAGAACTTAAAATAAATGGTTATGGTTTAAATGTAGAATATTTCTCTGAAATCCTTAATGAAATGAGGAGGATTTCTCGGTTTGAGGATGTTGTCAGGCAATTATTGGACATTCCACCTGATGCGGATACCCGTGATACTAAAGCTATCGTTAAAATTGCAACTGCATATTTGAAATTATTGTTTCCCAATGTTCGAAGTGCGGAGGATGTTAATAAGGATGAATTTAAAGAATTCTGTTTGGAGCCTGCAATGAATATGAGGGGAATTATTAAGCACCAAATTAGTTTAATTGACCAGGAGTTTACTGATGAGCTGCCTAATATTAAAATGAAACAGTTTTATTGATTTTATTTTCATCTATTTTTTTATGTTAATTCATCATATATACCAAAAATCTTATTTTATCTATGTATTATAATGATTTGTTAGAAAAATTCTGTAAAAATAGGAATATTAAATTAAGTACTCAGAAAGGTTATGAATCCGCTTTAAAATGTTATGAAAATTTTCAAAAGGATTCAATCGAAAATTTATTTGATGAAGCAAGAGCTGAAGAAAATGAAAGAATTCCTCTTAAAGATAGAAAAATTAAGACAAGATTAATGGATTTTCGCAGTTTCTTGTTGAATAGTGAGTTATCACCAAACACATCAAAGACATATTTCTCAAAAGTAAAGACATTTTACTTGCACTTTGAGTTTGAACTACCTCATTTACCACAAGCTAAATATGATAAAATTTATGATATTAACTATTTGGATTTACCGAATCATGAACATATACGTGAAGCACTACTTATATCCACAATTGATGTTAAAGCAGTCATACTGTTTATGTCTTCATCGGGGACTGCAAAAGCTGAAACATTATCATTAACTGTTGAACATTTTATTAAAGCATGTAGTGAATATCATCATGGAGGTACCGTAGAATCTATTTTAGAAACTCTTGATAAAAAGAAGGATATTGTCCCAACATTTTATTTAAAAAGAATTAAAACTGATAAATATTATTATACTTTTTGCTCTCCTGAAGCCAGTTCGTATATTGTTAAATATTTAAAAACACGTGAAAAATTAAAGATGAGTGATAAATTATTTGATTTAACATCATCTCAGCTATTTTCGAAATTTCAGGATATTAATGACAAAATGAAATGGGGATTTAAAGGAAAATATAGGTTTTTCAGATCCCATACTTTGCGGAAATTTCATGCATCAAATATAGGGCTTTCAACAGAGTATATTGATGCTCTTGAGGGTCGAAGTAAGGATGAAATTCATGAAACATACATCAAAACAAATCCTTCTAAATTAAAGGAAATTTACATGTCTGCGATGGATAATGTAATGATTTTTGATAAAAATGAGGAACATGTAACAAAACAGGAATTTAATATAATAATTAATGTTTTTTTATCTGGAAAAGAGTTTAATATTATCTAATACTTTTTATTTCTTAGTTCATTTATTTTTGTTTCAAAATAATTTTATAGGGTGGTTATGTTTTATTTAAAACAATATAACAAATACCGGTAACTTCATGTATCAATAACAAAAAATAAGACAAGAAATTAACTTTTAGGCTGAATGTATTACTTTATAAAGTATTAAATATATTAATTTATATAAATACTGCTTGATGAACGATAAAATTGATTTAGTATCATTGCCGAAGAAGTCCTTTTGGAAATTAAGTTTACCTATAATTGCATTTTGTCTTTTTGATGCAATTTATGGGATAATTGATATGCTCTGGATATCTAGAATAAGTGACGATGCATTTTTTGCAATGAGCATGTCAATTCCCTTTGTTATTTTTATTTTTTCAATCGGTGATTCACTTGGTCAGGGAACTAATTCAATCATGTCTCGTTTTATAGGATCCGGTGATTATGAAAGTGCATATAATTCATTGATTCATGGAATGATTCTGTGCAACATAATATGGTTCATTATCGCATTATGTTTTTTGTTTGCCAATGGTGTCCTATTCTATGTAGATGATCAGAAGTCATATGTTCTGATTTTTGATTATCTGGTTCCACTCATAGTTTTTTCATTTATATTCATTTTTAATAATCTGTTTTCTGAAACAATGCAGGCTGAGGGTAATTCAAGAACTCCAACTATATTGATAATATCCTCTAATATTTTAAATCTGATTTTGGATCCTATTTTTATTTTCAATCTGAATTTGGGAATTAAGGGAGCAGCATATGCAACTGTCCTGTCAGCTTCTCTTGTTTTTGTCCCGATTTTGTATATGTACTGTCGTGGAAGAACAAAGATTCCATTATCCATGAAATACTTTAAATTTCGTCCATATATTATTTTTGAAATCTTTAAAGTAGCTCTTCCAAATTTTTTGGACAGTGCACTGTGGCTTCTTTCGGCTTCTTACATAAATTCTGTACTACTAGTAGGTATGAACAGTATGGGTCCTATTTTGTATTCAGCGTCGGTTAAATTGAAAAATTTACTGATTGTTCCGGTTAGAGGTTATGGAAGGGCATTGATGAGTGTTACCGGACATCTGTTTGGAGCCCGTAAATTTGATGATTTGAAGGCTATGTTTAAATACGTATTAAAGATATCATTTTTCACCACAGCTATTTTAACGGTTGTATTCTTCTTTACAAGGGATTATATATTTGGTTTATTTTCAATTACTGGAATGCAGACACAAATATTTTGGATTTCTCTAGCGGGAATTTTTATAATGATTCCGCTTCCGTTTTCAATGATTTCTGCAAAGATGCTGGATGGTTTTGGAAAAAGTTTGTATTCGCTGATGTTTACTGCCGCTAAAGTTTTCTTTGAAATTTGCCTGATTTTTGCTTTGATTGAAATTTTCAATGATATAAGCAGTGTTTTAATTGCAATTATTTTTACAGAGATTATTTCTGCAATAGTATATTATTTCTTCTTAATTTATTTATTTAAGAATTTCAACAAGGAATATGATGGAAAAGCAACTGTTAAAACATTTATGGATGAAGATGAATGTAAAGGTATGAAATCCTTTGAAGAAACTGACAAAAACAGATATATTAGTTTTCTTAAAAGGGGGTCAATGCATATTGCATTGGTAGCAATGGTCATTGCAGTTTTATTGATTTCATATGAAACTGTAACTCTGCACGGTAATTTAACATTAATCACAGGAATTATATCTATACTTGTTGTTGGTATCCTCAGTTATTTCCTGGATAAATTTGATAGGATAAAATTCCAGATTATTGAAATATTCATCATATCTCTGGTGCTGGTTCTACTGATGGAAGGGGCTGATTATCTTACAGCTGTTCTTTTTATAGTAATTGGGGTCATGCTGCAATATATCATAGCCATATATAATAGATTGGCTAAAAAAGACTAGGATTTGAAATAAGTGTGATTTGAATTCTTATTTTTTAATTGCCTGATAGTAGCACATTTTTCTGCACACTGTACCATCATCTATTGGTTTTTATATGATTCTTGCATTATAATTAACTATTTGAAATATTGAAAACTATTATTCCTTCAAATATTTTTATTATATATCTTTTTAATTTTGTTATTGGGCTAAAAAGTTGAAACAATAGTTTCAAATAAAATTTAGATTTGAACAACATTTCATATTCTTTGTTTTACGGATACAAGTCTAATGATGACTAGACATAAGTATATTCTAAATACCTTCCATATGCTCTTACCAAAAATGTATATTAAATAGTTACATATTTATCATTGTTTTAGATATCATAACAATTATTGAAGAGAGGTAAAGGGTTTTATAACGCTAATGCAGAAATTAAAAATACTGTTTTGTGTGATAAATGATGGAATATATTATTAAGAAATTTGATATCTTAATTATTGTAGGTTTTATACTTAACTTTTTATCCTTTCAAATCAAAACATTACATATGATATTTATGGTGATATTATGATTATAGGTGGTTCGGCTTCTCAGGATTTAGCAGCTCATGTTGCAAAACAGTTAGGTGAAAAGTTGTCTTATGTTGAATCTAAAAAGTTTCCAGATGGTGAGAGATATTTGCGTGTTGATGGTCCGGTTGATGACGAAGTGACCATTATTCAATCCACAGGATATCCTCAGGATGAGAATTTAATGGAATTACTGTTCATGATTTCAAACCTGAAAGATTTGGGAGCCAAATATATCCGTGTAATAACTCCTTATATGGGTTATGCCCGTCAGGAAAAACGTTTCAATGATGGAGAATCAATATCTGCCAAGATTGTTGCCAGTTTGATTGTATCTGCTGGTGCTGATGAATTCATTACTTTCAATATTCATGAAGAATGTGTTTTGGATTTCTTTTCAATCAAAGCAAGAAATCTCTCAGCTATGCCGGTTATTGCAAAATTTATAAATGACAATCACATCAGCAAAGGTAAAGACAATCCAATTATTATCGCACCTGACAAGGGAGCTTATGGTTTTGCACGTGAAATGAGTGAGATTATTGGTTGCGACTGCACTTACTTATCAAAGGTTCGTCTCGGACCGGATAAGGTTGAAACCAGAATTGTTGATGTCAGATGTGAAGGGGCTGATGAGAGTACAGTTAATGTGGATGCAGTAAAAGGCAAAAATGCATTTATCATTGATGATATTATTGCAACCGGAGGAACTATTGTTAACGCAATTAAAATATTAAAAAATTATGGTGCCGAAAGTGTTGATGTGTGCTGTGTTCATCCGATACTTGTAAACGGCGGTGCACAAAGAATATACTCTGCCGGTGCAGATAACATTATCTCAACCAACAGTTTATCTTCTGATACTTCACGTGTCAGTTTAGCTTCAAGCATTGCTGAGATATTGAGGAAATAGTATGGATGCTGACAAACAGAAAATCAGAAATGAACTGGTTGAAGTGTCAAATGATATTCTTGCCCGACATAATGAACCATATACTGTTGATGGTGTTTCAGTTATGAATGCACGGGGAAAAACAACATTTCTTGGATCATTAAGAGTCTTTGATGAAAATAACCTTTCAGATATTTTAAATGATGTTGACAGGGAATTCTCAAAATACGGCAGGTTAAGTGTCAGGGATGAGAAAATCATTCCATGCTGTTCAGCCAATTATGTTCATATAAGTTTTAACATTACAGTTGATAATTTATGAAGGAATTCAAACTTGTTTCACCATACAAACCTCTTGGTGATCAGCCAAAAGCTATTGATGCACTGGCTGAAGGTATCAATAACAACATCCGTGAACAGACTCTGCTTGGTGTAACCGGTTCAGGCAAGACTTTCACAATGGCTAATGTGATTGAAAAGGTACAGAAACCTACTCTGGTTATTTCCCATAACAAAACTCTGGCAGCTCAGTTATATGAAGAGTTCAAGGAGTTTTTCCCGGACAATGCTGTTGAGTATTTTGTAAGTTACTATGATTATTACCAGCCTGAAGCCTATGTTCCAAGAACAGACACTTTCATTGACAAGGAAGCTTCAATTAACGAAGACATTGATATGATGCGCCATTCGGCCACCCAGTCATTATTATCAAGAGATGATGTGATTGTTGTCAGCAGTGTCAGCTGCATATATGGTATCGGGTCGCCTGAAGATTATGGTGAGTTTGCATTTCCAATAGCTGTCGGAGATATTTATGACCGGTCGGATATTATTCATAAGCTGGTTTTCATGCAGTATGAGCGCAATGACATTGAATTTGACCGTGGACAGTTCCGTGTTCGCGGAGATGTTATTGAAGTAAATATGGTTCATGGAACACCTCCAATAAGAATTGAATTATTCGGGGATGAAATTGATTCAATCAGTATTATTGACAGGATTACTGGTAAAAAGATTGAAAGCCTGCCAAGGTACATGATTTTTCCTGCAAAGCATTTTGTTGTAGGCCAGGACAAAATGGATGCAGCTATTTCCAAGATTAAAAATGAATTAAATGAAAGATTAAACGAATTAAATGCTATGAATAAACTTTTAGAGGCTCAAAGACTGGAGCAGAGAACAAGATTTGATATTGAAATGCTGCAGGAAATGGGATACTGTCCTGGAGTTGAAAATTATTCAATGCATTTGTCAGGTCGTGAATGGGGTGAAAAACCATATTCTCTTCTAAAATATTTCCCTGATGATTTTTTAACAATAATCGATGAATCACATGTAACTGTTCCTCAGATAAGAGGAATGTATAACGGGGATCGGGCACGTAAAGAAACACTGGTTGAACATGGTTTCAGACTGCCTTCCGCCAAGGAAAATCGTCCTTTAAGATTTGATGAATTTGAATCATCAATAAATCAGGTGATTTATGTTTCAGCAACACCGGGCAAATACGAGCTTGCCCACTCAGGAAATGTGGTGGAGCAGATTATCCGTCCGACGGGACTTGTTGATCCTGAAATAATTATCAGACCCGTTGCCAATCAGGTAGATGATTTGCTTGGTGAAGTTAAAAAAAGAGCAGAAAGGGATGAACGTGTACTTGTAACAACTTTAACCAAAAGAATGGCTGAAGACTTAACGGACTATTATGCAAAAATCGGTGTGAAAGTAAGGTATATGCATTCTGAAATAGATACGCTTGAGCGGATTGATATTGTTGATGATTTAAGAAGGGGAACATTTGATGTGCTGGTAGGGGTTAATCTCTTAAGGGAAGGTCTTGATCTTCCTGAAGTATCTCTTGTGGCTATTCTTGATGCGGATAAGGAAGGATTTTTAAGAAATGAAACCTCACTGATACAGACTATCGGACGTGCCGCCAGAAATGTCAACGGCCAGGTAATAATGTATGTTGATGATATGACTGATTCCGTCAGGAATGCTGCTGATATTACACGCAAACGAAGATTCCTTCAGATGAAATATAATGAGAAGCATAATATCACTCCAAAAACAACCACAAGATCGCTTAAGGAGAAAAGTGAATCTGAAGAGAAAATTGCATCAGGAGCAGATATCAGCAAAATGCCGAAAGATGAACTTAGATTACTTATCAAAGATATCAAAAGCGATATGAAAGATGCGGCAGCAAGATTAGACTTTGAAAGAGCTGCAGAACTTAGAAATAAATTATATGCACTTAAAGGATTTGAAAAATAAAAAATAATAAATTTAGGGAGTATTGTTTTATGGCAGATGATTCTAAAAAACAGATTATAATAAAAGGGGCAAGGGAACATAACTTGCAGGATATTGATATTGAAGTTCCCCGTGATGAGCTGATTGTAATTACCGGAATCAGTGGTTCAGGTAAATCTTCACTGGCTTTTGATACAATTTATGCTGAAGGACAGCGCAGATATGTCGAATCCCTATCAGCTTATGCAAGACAATTCTTAGGACAGATGAAAAAGCCGGAAATGGAATATATTGAAGGATTGTCTCCAGCTATTTCCATAGATCAAAAAACAACCAGAGAAAATCCCCGTTCAACTGTGGGAACCATAACTGAAATCTATGATTATTTAAGATTATTATTTGCACGAATAGGCATTCCTCACTGTCCGAATTGCGGTCGTGAAATATCCCATCAGACTGTAGGCCAGATTGGAGACAGTATTATTGAGGAAGGTGAAGGAATTAAAATCCAGATACTCGCACCAATGGTGCGGGACAGGAAAGGACAGCATAAGGATGTTCTGGATGATTTAAGAAACAAAGGTTTTGTCAGGGTAAGGGTTGACGGTGAAATCCGTGATCTGGAAGAAGATATTGACTTGGCTAAAACCTACCGTCACAGCATTGATGTTGTCGTTGACAGACTTAAAATCAGGAAGGATGTTGACTTTAAAAGGAGACTTGTTGATTCTCTTGAAACTGCAGTTGAATTTGGTGAAGGGCTGGTTAATGTTTTATTTGACGATGGTGGTGAAACATATGAGAAAAAATACTCAGAACACTTTGCATGTGTTGACTGTGGAATAAACTTTGAAGAATTAACTCCCCGTATGTTTTCATTTAATGCTCCTCAGGGTGCATGTCCTGAGTGTAATGGTATAGGTTCTAAAATGGAAATAGACCCTGAACTGATTGTTCCGAATCCGAATCTGACACTTAATGAAGGAGCTATTGCACCGTGGTCAAAATCATCTAAAAGAGAAAATTACTATTATCAGATGCTTGAAGCAGTTTCCAATCATTTTAATTTTAGCATGGATACTCCATTCAATGAACTGCCTGAGGAATATCAGAATACTATCTTATATGGGTGCAGAGATAAAATTGCATTTTCATTTAAAAGAAAAAATAAATCCTATATGGTTAACCGTCAGTTTGAAGGTGTAATACCAAGAATGGAAAGATTATATCTTGAAACCAAATCAAATTATTCAAGAAAATACCTATCCAAATTTATGAGTGACAGAAAATGTCATGTATGTGACGGTAAAAGATTAAGGCCTGAGGTTCTTGCAGTTACTGTTGGAGATAAATCCATTGCAGATGTTGTTGAACTTCCGATTAAAGATTCTTATCAATTTTTCATGGATTTGGATTTAAATGAAAGGGAAATATTCATTGCAAAAGAAATTTTAAAAGAAATAAGGGAAAGGTTAAGATTTCTGGTAGATGTTGGTCTTGACTATCTTTCGATGGAGCGCTCATCCGGAACACTGTCTGGGGGTGAAGCACAGAGAATAAGACTCGCAACACAAATTGGATCAGGTCTGGTAGGTGTTTTATATATTCTCGATGAACCAAGTATAGGACTGCATCAGAAAGACAATGTCAAACTGATAGAAACTCTGAAGAGATTAAAAAGATTAGGGAACACTGTTATTGTCGTTGAACATGATGAAGAAACAATCCTATCTGCAGATCATGTTGTGGACATAGGTCCTGGAGCCGGAGAGCATGGTGGTAAGGTAATAGCTCAGGGCACACCGCAGGAAATAATGATGTGTGAGGATTCAATCACCGGAAGATATTTGTCCAGAAAAGAAGTCATTGACGTTCCACAAAAGAGAAGAGAAGGAAACGGCAAATTCATCACAATAATCGGTGCTGAACAGAATAATTTAAAAAATATTGATGTTAAGATTCCATTAGGCAAATTCACCTGTGTTACCGGTGTGAGCGGCTCCGGAAAAAGTAGTCTGATAAATGAAATACTATATAAAGGAGTAAAAGGGGAATTATCCCACAAATTCACTTTTGCAGGTAAATATCATAAAATAGAAGGACTTAAAAACATTGATAAAGTAATAGCTATTGACCAAAAACCTATTGGAAGAACCCCAAGATCAAATCCGGCAACATACACAGGAGTATTCACTGATATCAGGGATTTGTTTGCAGATACTCCAGAATCAAAAGCAAGAGGATACAAGCCGGGAAGATTCAGTTTCAACGTGAAAGGTGGAAGATGTGAAGCATGTTCCGGTGATGGAATTGTGCAGATTGAAATGCACTTCCTTGCCGATGTTTATGTTCCATGTGAAGTCTGTGGCGGAAAAAGATACAATGAGGAAACCTTAGATATCAGATATAAAGGTAAAAATATCTATGAAGTTCTTGAAATGACAGTTGAAGAAGCACTGGAGTTCTTTGAACATATTCCGAAAATACATAAAAAACTCAAGACTTTGGATGATGTTGGGTTAGGTTATATGAAAATCGGTCAGCCTGCAACCACTTTATCCGGTGGTGAAGCCCAAAGAATCAAGCTGGCAAAGGAATTATCCAGAACAAGTACTGGAAACACGCTGTATATATTGGATGAGCCTACAACAGGCCTGCATTTCTCAGACATAAAAAGATTACTAGATGTATTGGCAAGATTAACTGATGCAGGTAATTCAATTGTTGTTATTGAACATAATTTGGATGTTATTAAAACTGCAGACTATATTATTGATTTAGGTCCTGACGGCGGAGACGGTGGAGGTCAGGTCATTGCAACCGGAACTCCAGAAGAAGTATCTCTGAGTGAAACATACACTGGTGAATTTCTTGAAAAAGTTCTTAATGAGAACATAACTCCATATGCAAAGGAGTTATTGGATGGTAAATAACTAAATATTATGTTTCTTTACCGTTCCTCTCCATTTGATATTCTGGTGAAAAGATTGCCTGTGTGCTTTCGATGTATTCCATTGCATTCATTTGAAATATTTATCTGCAATTTCATCTGACAGGTCATCTAAAACTTCACCCTTTTTGGTTCTTGTTAAATATTTGAAAGCTTCTTTTTTGTCCAGATACATCTCATCAAACTCAACATCCATCCATGCTTTATATAATACTCTTTTTAGACTTTTAACTTCAGCTAAATCATTCAATTCAAAAATATTATTAATATTTGGATATTCAACAGCTTTATAATCCTTTAAGTCTTTTTTATCCAAATATACTGGATTTAATTTTAAAACAAATATCTTTAACTCTTCAATCAAAGCATTTTTAAATCTTTCTTCATTCAGATAAAGCAGGGCCTTTGATGAATAGACATCATACAGTCTGTTGAATTCTCTGTTTTGTCGGGCTATCTTTAAATGCTCATCCAAATAATTAAATGCATTTTTAACAACATTGCCTGTATCATATTCCTGCATATATCTTTCAAAATCATCAAAATCAAAGTAATCCAAACAGGTATCATATAATGAAACCCAGCTAACACCAGATAATCGGAAAAATCCATATTGGGTAACTGAAGCTGTTTTTCCTTCAACATCAATGAATCCTTCTGATATCAGGATATTTTTTGCAGTATCTTTTGGAATCTGCAGTTCAACATTGTCTAAAACTTCATCAAGATTTGGGTTAATCTGAAGAGCTGTTAAAACATGGTAAATCATGTAGGAATAGGAAACAATATTGAATTCAGGTTCTTTCAATTTATATTTAGGTAAAGGTTCTAAATTAACTAATAACCGTGAAGTAGTATAATTCTTCATGTATTGGGCATTATAATTTACATAATACTCACTTAAATCAATTGTAGGTCTAAGTTCAATTAATTCAACCTGTTCAATTGAAATTAAACCCAGATTATATCTGGAATTTATTTCTTCAAATGATTCAACATCGTTTGCTTCATATGCTTCCAAAAGCTTTCTGTAAATAATTTCTTCATTCATTTCTATCACCGTATGCTTTGCATTTCATCAAATCTTAAATTATTAAGCTGGAGACTTCAGGAATCTATACTCTAGCGAGCAGGATTTTCCCTTTAGTTTTCATTGTAAATGACTAATCATCACTATTTATTAATTGTATTCGTACTGCTATTTAATTCATAGGGGTGTTTTTACTTTTATGCAATCACAGAGAAGTCAAGCTATTTTTTCTGAATATCAACACTGCTAGAAACTTAAGATTTTTTTGAATT
The DNA here is from genome assembly GCA_902796575.1 of uncultured Methanobrevibacter sp. Lineage (GTDB taxonomy): Archaea > Methanobacteriota > Methanobacteria > Methanobacteriales > Methanobacteriaceae > Methanocatella. The sequence goes on from CADBPS010000150.1 coordinate 21,058, forward strand.
TTTTTCTTATTTTCACTATTGATTTCTACTAATTTTTATTTAATTTATTTAATTTTACCTATTATTATTCCAATACTATTTTATTTATCTTTAATTTACTTATATCTTATTTTAATTATTTTTAA
>CADBPS010000151.1 GCA_902796575.1 uncultured Methanobrevibacter sp.
AGCATAATTGGAAATTTGTTGCCAACTAGAAAAATAGGCAAATCTCAATGTTGGGTTTAGATGAAAATTTCTAGCACCCTATAATTATTATTTTTTTACCCGCAAATTCTTGCAGTAATATACACTTTATCTTATGTCAAGAATCAAATTCTTTTGTCTGACTGATGGTTAAACTTGCAGAATGATGAACTTGAAGAAAAAAAATTATTGAAAATTATTAAATATATTAATTTAAAAAAATAAGAGGATTGCAGAATTATTCTGCAGTAATTTCAATATCAAAAGACATTGCTTCAGCTTCAGCAGTTTCACCGGATTTAATTGTGTAAATAGGTGAGTCCATTAATATTAATGTATTATTTACTTCCCTAATTTTGTTATCGGCTACTTCCTGCATATGTGTGCCTTCATATAAAAATCCACTAGCTGCATCGCCTTCTAAATCGTATGAAATTACTTCACCGCTTTTTTTATTAGTTGCTTTTACTTTTATAATCATTTTACTAATCTCCATTTTAAACTAATTTGTTATTAGTTATGTTAAAACTAATATATAATAATGATGTAGAGTATGGGTTATAATCAATATTGTTGCAGTTAATTTTTATACTTGGGATTATCATGATTTCAATTGAAAACACCTGTAAATATTAGCTAAATTCTTTTTCCAAATATTAAATCATCAATAACATCCATATCCAGATTTTCCTCTACAATTTCTGCTAATTTATCCAGTGAATAGCTTTTTTTTGCTTCATAAGGGTCTTCACCATCATAAGGTGCCAGTCCTTTTTTAGTTCTTATATAATTCAAAAATTCTCTTCTGAAATTATAATTATGGAATATTCCATGGAAATAGGTTGCAAAGATGTTTTCATAGCATACACCATCAAAATCTCCTTTTTCATTGTTTCCCTGTCCTTTGATGATTTTTAAAAGTGGCTGGCAATTATTTATTTCAGTTGTTCCTTCATGTATTTCATAACCTGTTACAGTTTCGCCTTTTATATTTTTAAAGATTTCATCAGCTATTCCATCTAAATTATCAGGTATTATTGCCTGGGATTGTGTTACTATTTTATCTGAGCGTTTAAATTCTGAAATTATTGAAAGCAGGCCTAACCCTTTTACACTACCTTTTGAGGATTCTTTTTTATTTTCATCAATTATCTTTTCTCCCAGTATCTGGAATCCTCCGCATATTCCGATTACAGGTATTTCCTTTGATTTTTCTATTATTTTTTCCGCCATTCCGCTTTCATGTAATGCAGTAACATCCTGTGTTGAGTTTCGAGTTCCAGGTATTATTATTGCATCCACATCTCCTATTTCATCGTTTATTCCTATCATTTTTAAACCGACATCATCTTCCGCTTCAAAGGGATCTATATCTGTAAAATTTGATATTTTCGGCAGTCTTATTACTCCTATTGTTATATCCTTGTTTTCATCGAACTGGTGTGTTGTAAGAGATGCCGAATCCTCCTCAGGCAGTCTCAGTGTTTCATCATAGGGCAGTACTCCGAGAATAGGCTGGCCGGTTATTTCTTCTATTCTGTCAAGTCCCGGTTTTAGTATGTCCAGATTTCCCCGGAATTTATTTATTACTGTTGCCTTTAACCGTGACCGGTCATAGTCATCCAAAAGCACATATGTTCCGGCTATTGCGGCGAATACTCCGCCCATTTCTATATCCGCTATTAGTATGACATTCGCATCTGCCAAATGAGCTATTTCCATATTTGCCAGATCCTGGTCTCGCATGTTTATTTCTGCAGGTGAACCTGCCCCTTCTATTATTATCAAATCATACTCCTTTGATAATTTTTCATAGCTGTCTTTTATAGCTTCCAGTGCAGTATTATGGAATTTGTGCTGGTAATCATAGAAGTTCATATCTCCTATTGATTTTCCCTGTATTATTACATTTGATGTAAAATCTCCTTTTGGTTTTAGAAGTATGGGATTCATATGTATGCTCGGTTCAACCATTGCAGCCTGTGCCTGAAGCATCTGTGCTATTCCTATTTCTCCATTTTCATATGTGGTATAGGAGTTTAGGGACATGTTCTGTGATTTGAACGGTGCTACATTATATCCTTTTTTACGGTATATTCTGCATAATGCTGCTACAAGCATACTTTTTCCGGCATTTGATGATGTTCCCTGAACCATTATTGATTTTACCATATTAACTCACTTTTATTATTTTTAAATTATATTTTATTGCTGTCATTATTTATAACTAATTCATAATATATTTTTTCTGGCTAAATGGATTAAATTTTTGAATAGCTATAATATTGGGTACACAAATTTGAAAAACTAACAGTTTACCGGTCAATGTTTTACTTGGGGTTTTTGAAACGATGTTTATCCTAATATCTGATAGTGGGGAATTTTATCTCTGATAAATAATTAGTATCTTTCTTGAATAGGGAGATTCTTATAATCAATACTCGGTTTCTGTTAATTACTTATCCAAATATCATCTAAAATCTATATGGGAAAGTACCTTTATTTTTAAATTCCAATTGTAACCATCGGGCTAAAATTGGTTCTGATATTTGATATTTTTCACTTTCAAATTTAATTAAACCATGTTTTTGCAAATTATTTAAGTTTTTGCTTAAAGAACCTGTAGAGACATTTAATTGATCTGCTATTTCTATTCTTTTTAATGGAGCATCTAAAAGAGAGATAAAAATACTTTGCTCACGATAGGTTAATTTTGACCACAAATTAATCAGATGAGAAATGATAGCACTAATTTTTTCATCAAAATTCTTGATTACAATTTCTTCTGTTAACTCCACATTTTGAGGAAGCAGAGAAGCAAATATGTTAACATATGCAGGAATTCCGGAAGTGCAATGATAAAATCTTTCAAAACCTTTATCACTTAACACTAAATAGGGTGCTTTTTCATTTAAATAAGATTTAACAGTATCTTTTTCAAATGGATCTATATGGAATGTAAGCATCCTTCCTCCAAAAACACCATCCCTACTTGCAATTTCAGATATCAAATTATCCTGCAATCCCATTGATCCTGAAAATAGATATGCAACATTTTTCTGATTTTGAATATGGATTCTAAGTCTCCATAAAAATGAATCCATATAATCGTCTAATTCTTTAATAATCTGAAATTCGTCGATGAAAATAATTACTCCTTTAATTTTATTTGAATTTTCATTATAAATTTTATCCGGCAACTCCAAGACAAAATTCACTAATTTTTCGCTATCTGTTTCGGAACCAAAAACAGGTAATACAAATTTATCAACTTGAATGAAATCTCTAATTTTAAAATTATCGGATTTGAAATATTTTTCGATTTTTTTGTCAAGTGTATTGAGATTTTTGTTTTTGGCTTCTATCAGTAATTGTTTAAAGAAATACTCCATCAAGCCATTTATTGTTAAACTCTTTTTTTGATAGCATTCGGATTTGGAAAAATCCAAGTACAAAACCAAATAATCCTTATTTAGTTCTCTTTTAATTTTTTTTAGAAAAACTGTTTTTCCAACACCTCTTATTCCAGTTAATAGTATTTTAGGAGCATTTCCATTAGCAGTGGTATTTAAAAAAGTTTTGATATTATCTAATTCCCATTTTCTATTATAAAATTCTTCATCAGTTAAGTTTTGATTTGTACCCCAAGGCAAAGTATTCATGTTAACTCCCTCCTCCGCAGAATCTATTATGATATACCTATTTGCATCATGTATTATCAACAATAATACATATGTTATGTATTATGTATGGTAATACATTTCTAAATGTATTGCAACCTGTAATATATTCTGTTTTAACATATGTTGATTAAATAGTCATAAGTTTTAGTCAATCAAATCCTCAGTTTCTCACTGCATTATAATGGGGATTCTTTGTTAATACATTTTGTTTAGAATGAATTTTCGCTGTATTGGATTATATCTTCAAGTGGATTTTTAAAATTCAACCCAACTGAAGTACGTTCTGTATTCTGCTGTTTTTTTATGTTGGCAGGTAATATATGTAAATAGTCTTTTAATAGTGAAAAATGGCGTAGGTGTGGCAATGTTGAAATCTGTCAATGATAATGTTACGACAATTTCAATAACCAAACGGAATACATTTCTTAATGGATGTATCTTTTGGTGTAGGAATTAAAAAATTTGAATCTTTTTCTTACTTTAGTTTACTAAATTGGAAAACTTTTTATATACATTATATTCAATATATCTAGTAGTAAGGAAATGGATTTTTGTGAAATTGTTGAATTAGTTATATGATATAAAGCGAGGTTTTTTTTAATGAAATTTGATGAACAACAAGCAAATGAAGATTCTTCACAGGAAGTCAGTTTAGAGGCTGAAGCAACAAATAGGGAGGAGGATGATAAAAAGCCGATGTTGGATTATGACAACATTAAAAGTTCAAAAGACATTGAAGTTCCTCCATTGCTGATTGATCAGGTTATAGGTCACGAAGAATCTATTGAAACAATAAAAAAAGCAGCAAAACAAAGAAGAAACATACTGCTGATTGGAGATCCTGGTGTAGGTAAATCAATGCTTGCAAAAGGAATGGCTCAAATATTACCTCATGAATCACTTCAGGATATTTTAATTTATCCCAATGCGGAGGATAACAATCATCCTTTAATAAGAACAGTACCTGCCGGTGAAGGCAAAAAAATAGTGAGGGCAACAAAATCATCCCTGAGAGGTCATGAAGAAAGAAAAACGTTAATAACAACGTTAGCTATAGGTGCAGTTTTGGTTATAGGGTTTTTCTATGGCAGAATTTTGGAATCAATAATAGCTTCTGCATTAATACTGCTGATATCAATACAGATTAAACCTAAAAACAATTCCATGTCTCCAAAATTACTGGTTAATAATGAGGAAAAAAGATTCGCACCATTTATGGATGCAACAGGAGCACATGCTGGAGCACTGCTTGGGGATGTACGTCGCGATCCGTACCAGTCAGGAGGACTTGGAACACCTGCCCATGAACGTGTAGAAGCCGGAATGATACACAAAGCAAACAAAGGAGTACTATACATTGATGAAATAGGAACAATGTCAATGAAAACACAGCAGGAACTATTATCTGCAATGCAGGAGAAAAAATACTCAATCACAGGTCAGAGTGAAAATTCAAGCGGAGCAATGGTAAGATCACAGTCAGTACCATGTGATTTTGTACTTGTAGCATCAGGAAACATACAGGTTCTTGAAGGAATGCACATAGCAATGAGATCACGTATCAGAGGATACGGATATGAAGTATTCATGAAAGATTATATGGAAGATACAACTGAAAACAGGGAAAAACTAGTTCAATTTGTAGCACAGGAAGTCAAAAACGATGGAAGAATACCTCACTTCGCACCTGATGCACTGGATGAAATTATACTTGAAGCAAAACGCAGATCAGGAAAACAGAATGCATTAACATTAAGGCTTAGGGAATTAGGTGGTCTGGTAAGGTCATCAGGTGATGTAGCTATTGAACAGGGTGATGATTTGGTCTGTGCTAAACATGTTCTTGAAGCTAAAAAATTCGCAAGAACACTTGAACAGCAGATAGCTGACAGATCAATAATTCAGAGAAAAGAATACAGTATGGTTAATGCAGAAGGTGGAAGGGTAGGTCTGGTAAATGGACTTGCAGTAATTGGTGACAGAAGCGGTATAGTATCACCTATTGCAGCTGAAGCCGCACCGGCACAATCAAAAAACGGCGGTCAAATTATAGCCACAGGTAAACTTGGTGAAATAGCATCCGAGTCTGTTCAAAATGTAAGTGCATTAATTAAAAAATACACAAACAAGAATTTATCTGATTATGATATACACGTTCAGTTTATCCAGACATATGATGGTGTTGAAGGGGATTCCGCCAGTGTAAGTATTGCTACTGCTGTTATTTCCGCTGTTGAAGAAATACCTATAGATCAGACTGTAGCATTAACAGGTTCACTGAATGTTCGTGGAGATGTAATGCCTATAGGTGGAGCAACTGCTAAAATAGAAGCTGCTGCTGAGGCCGGAATGAAAAAAGTACTGATTCCTAAATCCAACATGAAAGATGTGATGATTGAGAAGAAATACGATGAAATGGTCGAAATCATTCCGACAGAAACCTTAAGTGATGTTTTAGAAAACATTTTAATCAGCGGAAGCAAAAAAGATCAGCTAATTCAGAAAATGAAAGAAATCAGTTCTAAAGTAGCTGAAAAAGTTCCGCAATCAACATTAAACAATCCGGCTGTAAACTAAGCTGGATTAAACTTTTTTTCTTTTAAACTTATTTTATTTATATATTATTAATGCACAATATAATCCTATGAGTACAAGAGTAATTATTGCAAAATCAATAGCTAAAATTGCAGGACCTGTTTCAAAATTAGGTTCAGGCAGTGGAAAAAGTTTTGCAGGTATAGTTTTTTCAAAGATTGCAGGTATTGATGCAATTTCAGAATTATCCCATGAATTAGGTGTAGGTTCAATAATACTCACAGGAACGAACGGTAAAACAACAACTACAACGTTATTAATAAAACTTCTGTCAAATGACATTCCAATCAGAAGCAGTTTTGAAAGTAATACAATAAATGCTATTGCATCAGCACTTATTCAGCAGAAGGGGGATGTTGGGGTTTTTGAATATGGAATCAGAAATATCAAATACGGGATTCCTGATAAGGTGCAGAGAATTGTTGACCCTGTAGGTGTGGTTTATACAACAATATCTCCTGAGCATGCCCAGGTGGCAGGGGTTAAAAATCCTTTTGAAGACTACTACAGAGCCAAAGAACTCCTATCTCAGGGTATGGATAAAGGTATTATTATTACCAACTGTGATGATCCAAGAACTGCTTATTTGGGATATAAAAAACGCAATGATGTTAAAATCACGTATTATGGATTGGAAGTAGATAACATATCAGATTTCTTCGATGCAGATATAATACAATGTCCTTCATGCGGAAAGGAATTAGTATATGAAAAGCACTTTTTAAATCACAGGGGAGTTTATTCATGTGAATGCGGATTTAAACGTCCCGAACCTGATGTTAAACTGACTGACATTAAATTTACAAATGAAAAATGGGCATTGACCATTGAAGGGGACTTATATAATTATCCGTTAAATGAAAACCTGTCATTTAATGTTGAAATTAACGTTCCACCTTATGGATTCCACAATATATACAATACACTTGCTTCAATAACATCATATGCATCATTCACTCCAAAAGCGGAAAATATTGAATCTACTATTAAAAAAGTATTCAACAATCTTGATATGTCATTTATTCCTCCTGGAAGATTTGAAGTAGTTGAATATAAAAATAAATTGATTGGATTAGGCCAGGGTGATAACGGTGATGCTGCTAAAATAAATGCTCTCTTTATGGATCAGTTTGTTGACGGGCCTTTGGAGTTTATTTACACCACTCCTGATGTTGATGAGGAGGAAATATTTGAAGACCACTTCAAAGTAATAAAGACTCTCAGTCCTGCCCATATTATTGTTGTACCTGGAAGAAAGTCAATTGAAAAGGCCGAAGAATATTACAATATAATTAAAAAGGAATATCCTGATGCAGAATTTTATCCTTTAAGTTATGATGAGATGGCCAAAAGAATTGATAAACTATATGAACTGGCCACTCAATCGGATTATGATTATGTTATCATGACAGGCTGTGGTGAAGAGCAGGCAATGTGGGAGAATATTAAGCAGAAATTAATCAAAAAATAATTTCCCTTTTAATTATTGTATTTAATTTCTCATACAATCCCTTTTCACTTTTTTTAATTGGTGTAAATCCGCTGTCAATACTGCAGCTGCACAAATCGATTATTCCAATTATATACTCGTCAATATCCTCACCAATAAGAAATCCGAAATAGCCTTCATGTTTTTGGTAATTTTCCATAAATTCCTTTTCGCTTATTTTAAAGCTTTCATCCTCAAAAGAATACACATCACATTCATTTACAATTGGTATGAATGAAATCATTCCGCAATTGATAAAAATGTTTTCATGTTCCAGTATTTTGATGAATCTTTCTTCATAAGTGTCCTCTTTTTTAACACCATAATCACTGACTTTAAGAATATCACGTCCCATTGTATAATTCTTGTTAATTATGGTGGAAAGTAAATTGGGATCAATATAACCGTCACATTTACTTCTAATATTTTTAATTGTCTTTTCAACATCCATAGCAATATTCACCATACTTTTCGCATAATTCAAATACCTTTTCGATTTTTGGAATTTCACAAATCCATTCTTCAGGTATTTCATCAAATCCATAGTAAATGCCAGCAAGTCCTCCGCAGATAGCTCCAACAGTATCGGTGTCCCTGCCTAAATTAACAGCTTTTAAAACAGCATCCTTATAATTGCCGGTATTTTTTAGACAATATATAACTGATTCGAAGGTGTCAATAACATATCCTCCGCTTCGCACATCATCCAAAGTATCGTTGAAAATATTGTCAAAATGACATAATTCATCAGGATAATCTTCATAATGCTTCCTGATTTTGTCTCCTGCTGATTTTATATGTTCATCGATTGACAAATCATTTGAAAGCATTGATTTAGCTATTTCAATATAGAAAACACATGCAATTTTTGATCTTATATGTCTGTGGGTTAGGCCAGATACATTTTCAATAGTCTCGTATGTAATATCTGGGATGTATGCTAAAGGTAAAATTCTCATAAGAGATCCGTTACCGTTGTCTCTTTCCGTGTTTCCTCCGCATAATATTGGCTCAATCCCATATTTATAATTAAATATTCCCTTTGATGTTGTATTTCCAAAGTCAAAAGTATCATTGTACTGAGTGTATTTTCCGTTTTCAATCCATTCCAGAAATTCCCTCATCAGGTCGTCATAGTCAATTGACTGTGAATTTACAATACTTGCCATTGTAGCTATTGCCATTGATGAATCATCGGACCATGTTCCTGGAGGCATATTATAAGTTCCATATCCTCTCATATCTTTAACGGGATTTTTTTCCAATTCTGATCTTGATTCAAACTCAACAGGAACACCTAATGCATCACCAACGATTAAACCGCAAATTCCATCTTTAATTTTATTTTTATTTTTTAATGAACTCATACTGTACATGTTTAGTTGCTGCACTAAAATAACTTGCTTAGTTTGAAACCGGAATTTTGACTTATTTGATTGATGGTTATAATTTATTGCAGGTTCTGTTGTTATATTTTAACATTAATTTTGGGTTTGTTTTTTGACGTTACTTCACGATAAGGTCAAAAAAATATTCAAAGAATATTCAAAGAAGTTTCAGGCAATATTCAAACAATATTCGGGGAATTTTCAAAAAAACTTTATTTATAGGTTTATTTAAATAATATTATTGACAGTGCTGTCTCATTTCTTTAATTAACAATTAACAGGAGTGATTTCTATTGTTAATAAAAATAGAATAAACTTTCATAACAAGGATACTCGTGTTAAAATAAGTATGAGAAATCATGCTAATTTTATACTTAAACACTTGGAAATAAACGACAGTGTTAAAAGAATACTAGAAAAGGATTTAACAACAATTGAAGGAAGAAATCTGAAACTTGACTTCAGAGCAGAACTGACCTCAGGAAGAATACTTGACATCGAAGGCGAAAGTGATGTACTAAGAGACAAGCAGCTGAAAAAGTCATTAGGTTATCTCAAAGAGAATTATAGTCAGGAAGGTAAGCAAACAATAACAATCATAATTGCATTAGCAGAAGGCAATCATAAAAGAATTTATGATAAAGAGCCTTGTATTGATTTCAAGCCATATATTATTGAAATTAAAAAATATAATGGTGAGCAATATTTAAATATTTTCAAAAACAAAGTCCAAGACAAGGAGATATTTAGTGATAATGATTGTGCAATATTTGAAATGCTTCCTGAAATGAAATTCAACAGGGATATGAATGATGTCATCGATGAGGCAGCACATGTTCTCAAGGATGCGATTATTCCGACAGACAACAAAAATTCACTAATCACAATAATGAATCTAAGCATAGACTACTATGTTGATGATGAAGACCAAAGAGATGAACTTAGGGGGTTGTTAAAAATGGATGAGGCATTTGACTCTGAATTTGACAGAATGATGGATGAATCAGAACAAAATGGAATTAAACAAGGTATGGTAGAAGGTATTGCACTGGGTAGGAAAGAAGGTATTGCAGTAGGTAGGAAAGAAGGTATTGTAGAAGGCAGGAAAGAAGGTATTGTAGAAGGTAAGATTGAAGGTATTATAGAAGGTAAGATAGAAGGTAGGAAAGAAGGTATAGAAGAGGGTGAATTAAGAATTCTCAGATATTTAATGGAGAATAATAATGGTGATATATCCGTTGAGAAGATAGCTGAAAAATTTAATCATCCAATTTCCGATGTTTTAAACAGCAAATGAAGAATATGGATTTTAACGCTGGTTTAACGATTCTATATTTTGAATAGAATCGTTTTCTAATTAATTTTTTTTTTCTTCGATGTGGAATAATTATGTTTAATCTGGCTGAAATTCCACATTGATAATATTTTTTTCAGATTCGTTTGACATTAGACAATTTCTTTTTTAATTGATTAAATGGTATATTTAATGTATGGTTTTATATTTTCCATTATTTTTACCAATTTTGTTTTTAACGGATTGTATTACCTAGAATTTTTGATATTGATTTATTATGATCTGATGTATTCCTTAGATTTAATTGCACTGCTTAAAAAAAGACATTTCTAAAAACACCATCATCTCTATAATACATATTTATAAATATTATTTTAATGATAACTATCTAGTAATGAGCAGAATTTGTTTTAAATGTAATTTTGAAAATCAGGATGATTATGATTTTTGTGCTAAATGTGGCAATCCATTGATTGAAGGTGTTCAACCCAATAATTTTGTTGTGGTTCGTGCCAAACCGAGAGTTAATAAAGGCATTATTTTGTTGTCTTATATTGTAACTATCCTTCTTTCTTGGAGCGGTTTTTTAATGAGTATTATTTCTAAGCATTCTAATTTTGGTTTTTTCGCATTTTTCGGATTTTTTATTCCGTTTTATCTTATTCAAGCTCCATTCCGTGAAATTAGAATTCATGGCTACATTCAATTATTTATTTCTGTTATTGGTGTTGTCCTTTCATTATATGTCTTGTTTAAATAGCTATTGATTTGTCTGGTTTGTGGTGTGATATTAGTTTATATTTTAAAAACAGAACATTTAACTCAAAAATACTAAGATTAAAATATTTCTAATAGAAATATATCATTTGGACTGCATTTGGTTGATCTTATTTTTTAACTAAAATATTAATCCATTTTTCATCTCTATCTGGTCTTGCATCTTGTGTCTTCCAGGTTTTTATAACTTTAAAATCATTTTTTTCAAAGAGTTCTCTTGCAGTAACTTCAGTTAAATCATTAAAAAATCGTCCGTTTCGAAAACCCTCAAATGATCCGTATTTAAATGATGCATAAAGAATACCATTACCTTTAAGAGATTTATTTAAATTGCTTAAAACTGTCTTTAGTTCATTTGCAGGCACATGTAAGAGTGATGCTGATGCCCAAATTCCATCAAACATATTAACGAATTGAATATCTTGAAATCTCAAATTCTTAACATTAATGCCGGAATATTTGCTTGCAAGTTTACACATCTCTGACGATTCATCAATCGCAATTACATTAAAACCTAGGGATTTAAACATTTTACTATCACGACCAGATCCGCATCCTGCATCTAATATGCATCCATTTTTTGAAACTAATTTTAAAAATTCAGTGTAATGTGGGCTCATATCTGCATTAACAGTTTCATTAAAGAATTTTTGAGCATTTTTATCATAATAACTCATTTTTTATCCTCAAATCTTGACTTATAATATATTATTGTCTTGTATTCAATTATATCATTAAAATGTTTTTTAAATGTATCTAATTTAATATATTGTTTTAAATCATCAGTTAAACTTAATGCACAATTATTTTTTAGTTTGAAAAATTCTGAATCTGTTTTTGCTAAAAAATGAATGGGATTATTAACCGCAAGTTTTAAATAATCCTTTTTGCTCCAGTTTTTATAATTTTTAGTCTTTTTATCTTTTAGCATATCAACAGCATTTGATGGGCTGCTATAGAATTCATACATTGATTTATAAACATCTTCTTCTGTAATCTCTCTTTTAATATTTCCTTTATTGTAAAATGCGAGTAAAATCGGTATTTTATATGATTTTGTCATTCTTGTATTTTCTATGCATTTTAAAAAGCCATGTGCTTTTGTATTAATATAATTTTTTTCTTCATCCGTTAATTCATTATTATCTTCTAAAAATGTTAAATAATCTTTAAAAAGGTTTAATTTAGAGTTTTTCTTCATTGCATTTTGAATATTATCATCTATTCTTAAAAATAAATCTAATCTTGAAGGTCTTTTACCTATTTTATTTTTAGTTGATTTAAATTCTAAAATGATTCTATCCTTTAGTTTTAACTCTTTTTTGGCTTGAATTTTAAATAGATCAATTAATTGAAAATCAAAATCGATAATGCAGTCTTCAGGATATTCAAATTCTAAAACAGATTCATTTAATAATGTTTTTGTTGAATAATCAGTATCACTCAGTAAAAATGGTACCAAATTGGCTTTTTTATAATTGCCGATAAAATCTAAAACAGTTAAATATTCTTTGTTTTTATCTTTTCTAAGGCCTCTTCCCAATTGTTGCAGGAATACTGTTGGAGATTGTGTGGGTCTTAAAAATAAAACAGTATCGATAGATGGTATATCAACACCTTCATTAAACATATCAACGGTAAATAATATTTTTAACTCACCTTTTTTAAGCTTTGAAATAGCTTCTGTTCGGTTTTCTGTGTGTTTGCCTTGTTTGCCTGAGTAAACTGTAGCTGAAGGAATATCATGTTTGTTAAAATATTCTGCCATATACTCGGCATGATTTTTAGATGAACAAAAAGCAAGGCTAGATTTGGGTGAGTATTTTAAATAATGATTTAAAACGAGCTCGCCTCTTTTGTTAATCATCAGCTTTTCTTCCAAATCTTTTTCAACATATTTTCCGTTTTTAATTTGAATATTTCCATAATCAATACTATCATCATAGATTCCATAGTATTTAAAAGGTACTAAAAATCCTTTATTAATAGCTTCTTTAAGTCTGATTTCATAAACATTATTATAATCACAAAGTGCGAAAACATCCTTGTTATCTAAACGTTCTGGAGTAGCAGTAAGTCCTAACATGAATTCTGGTGTAAAATAATCGAGGATATTTTTATAATTTTTGGCTACTGCATGATGAAACTCATCTATTATAATGTAATCGAAATAATCTTTTTTGAAATATTTCTCATCCAGATATTCTTTTTTACCTAAACTTTGAACAAGGGCAAATGTAATGTCTTTATCTGTATCTTTATATTTATTGTAGAAAAAACCCTGTAATTTGGTGGGATGAATGTTTTTAAATGATTTTGAAGCTTGTTTTATAAGTTCTTCTCTATGTGCTAAAAATAGTATTTTTTTGTATTCTTTTGAATCAAATGCTGCTAGATATGTTTTACCTATTCCCGTAGCAGCAACAATTAGCGCTTTAGTATAACCTTCATTTCTAGACTTATTCAGTTCATATAATGCTTCAATTTGAACTCCTCGAGGTTCAATTATCTCATTTTTCACTTCATCAACTTGAAATTTTGGTTTTTTCCATGTGGAAGAATACTGTCTTAAAATATCATCAGTAATCTCAATAGAATGGTTGTTAAACAGATTTTCAAATTCATCATAAAAGTAATTAAAATCTTTTTCATTTTGAGATTTAATAAAATGGTAATTCCATTCAATTGAAGTTGTAAGACCTCCTTTTGAAAGATTTGATGAACCTATATAAATTTCTGAATTTTCAGAATTATGGAAGATATATGCTTTTGGATGAAAGCTATTTTTTGGATTGCTGTAAAACCTTAAATCTAATTTATCACCTAAGTTTTTAAGCAGATAAAGTGCTGGAGGTTGTGTAATATTTAAGTAATTGCTTGTTAAAATACGGATTTTGGCATTTGAATTTTTTAATTCATTGAAAATTAATTTTACTCCAGATTCCATAAGAAATGAAACGATTATATCAATTTTTTCGGCATTTTCAATGCTATTTTTTATTTCTTTGTAAAAATCAGTATTATTTCCTGTGAATATATTCTTTTTCATTTTAACTCCAAAAAATTTTACAGTTAGTTTTTATGTTTTCATGAAAAAC
>CADBPS010000152.1 GCA_902796575.1 uncultured Methanobrevibacter sp.
GATTTCCATAATTCTTTGGATTTTTTATCTAAGAGTTTGTTGAGTTTGGTTTGTGAAATTTTAGGATTCTCTTTTTTGATTTCATTTGCATGGAATGTGTTGTTAAATTTTATATTGGTTTTCATCTAAATGAAAACAATATTGGTTTATTTATATACTTTTCAGTATAGTGAAAACTTTATATTGAAGTTTTGATATATTAATATTAATTATAAACATAATGTGTGATTTCATGATTATTCAAAGACAAGATTACATAGATAAAATCAGACCATTTGTAAACAAACATATAATCAAGGTTTTAATAGGTGCAAGACGTTCCGGCAAATCAACAATATTAAAACAGATAATAGACTTGCTGATAAGTCAGCAAATACCTGAAGAGAATATTGTATCGATCAACTTTGAGATGAGTGAATATTTTGAAATTGACAATATAGAGAAACTTGAAAAGTTCATATCCGATAAAACCGAAAATGTTGAAGGTAAAATTTATTTATTCTTTGATGAAATACAGATTGTTCCCCAATGGGAAAAATTAATTAATTCCTATTTTGCAAAAGAAAATTATGATATTTATATAACCGGATCAAACTCAAAATTATTGTCAGGCGAGTTTGCCACATATTTGTCCGGCAGATATGTTGAATTAAACATTTTCCCATTTTCTTTCAGAGAATATCTGGAATATCATAATATTAAAGATGACTTTAAAACACATTTTTACAGATACCTTGAAGAAGGAGGGATGCCATCAACATTTGACTATAATGGAGATAATAAAAAACTTATTTTAATGGATTTATACAATTCCATTGTACTTAAGGACATAATTCAAAGAAACAATGTAAAAAATGTTGATTTACTGGATAGAATCATGAGATTTGTAATGTATAATATTGGTCAGCCGTTTTCAGCAAATAAAATTCACAAAAGACTAAAACAGGACATGGTAAGTTTATCTGTAAACACAATCTACAATTATCTGAAGTTCTTTGAAAATGCATGTCTGATATATCAGGTAAAACGCGAAGACATACAGGGTAAAAAAATATTGAAATATGATGAAAAATATTATTTATGTGATTTGGGATTTAGAGAAGTGATAATAGGAAACAATCAAAGAGATATCACAAGAGTAATAGAAAATATTGTTTATATGGAACTTTTAAGAAGAGGTTATAAAATCACTATTGGTAAAGTTGATAATCGGGAAGTTGATTTCATATGCATAAAACATAATAGGCCAATCTATATTCAGGTTTCATATCTTTTGGCAAGTGAAGAAACTGTTGAAAGGGAATTCAGGCCATTAATGGATATTTCAGATAATTATCCGAAATATGTAATAACAATGGATGATGTTAACATGTCACATGATGGAATTGAACATGTTAATTTATTTGATTTTTTAGTTGATGAAGATTTGGTAAATTAATTTTAGAGTAATAAAATATCTAATAATGAAGAGATACTAAGAGTTAAGAGAGATAACAAGAGATAAGAAATGCTGGAAAGCGAATATTGGTAATGTTGCAAATAAATTGAATAAAGATTGTTCCATTGAAGTAGAAAATATTGTGGCTTCTTGGGAAATGGGTTTGAAATATCATGTGGAAATTGAAGTATACGTTAATGATATTGCCAGTTACCTTGAAGATGAAAATCCTAAATTGAGGGAAAGATCAGCAAATGCCATAGGAAGGATAGAAGAGCAGATAAAAATCTTGTAATTGATTATTTGGACAAGCTAATGAAACTTAAAGATGACGAATCGGAAAATGTCAGACATGCATTCATCTGGGCCTGTGAAAACATAGCTACAAATGCTCCAGAGATATTTTGCGAAAAACTGGAAATATTCTATGACATGATTTCAGATTCAAGCAAAAAAGTCAGAATAGAAGCACCGGAAATGTTTAGAGTCATCGGAAAAAGAAAACCTGATTATGTAAAACCTTATCTGGAAAAATTAGAAGGAATTGCAGAACATGATGAGGACTCTACAGTTCGCATTCATAGTGCAGGTGCAGTCAGAATTACAAAAAAAGCCTTAAAAGAGAGTTAAAATCTAAAAATAAATTTAATATAATATGTGAATCTATTTTTTTTTCACATTTGAAATTTTGTAAAACTAATGAATAAATTTAAATGAGGATGATAAAAATGGAACGCATAGATTTAGACAAAATAACGCCTGAAGAACTTGAACTTTCAATCAGACAGTCAAAACTACTGTTCAAATTGAACCACACAGAACCTTTTACAGAGGAATATGCAAAGCTGCTCAATGAACTGCCTGATGGAAACATCGGTGAAAACTCAAACATCACAACCCCCTTTGCAGGAGCGGCATTTCATAGGATAAAACTTGCAGACAATCTATTCATCAACAGCAACTGCCTTGCGATGGCAAGAGGAGGAATCATCATCGAAGATGATGTGATGCTTGCCTGAAACGTGCAATTATTGTCAAACAATCATGACGAATACGAAAGGCAAATCATCACATGTGAAGAAATTTTGATAAAAAAAGGAGCATGGATTGGTGCAGGGGCAAGCATCCTTGCCGGTGTGACAGTCGGAGAATATGCCATCATCTGAGCAGGAGCTGTCGTAACCAAAGACTTTCCGGATTATGCCGTTGTAGTGGGTGTCCCTGCAAAAGTTGTAAAAACATTGGATAAGGACAAATTCCTATAATAAAAGCGGTACCATGGCAAAAGTAATTGTAAAAAATAAAAAAGAACTGGTAAAAAGCCAGGAAGAAGTGCTTGAGCGCTTCAAGGAATTTCAAAGGGCAATAATTGAAAAGGATTCCATCAAACTGAATGAAATCCTAAGCGAGAATTATACATTAACACATATGCCCGGAAAAATACAGACAAAGCAGGGATTCATTGATGAAATCATGGATGGAACGCTAAACTACTACAAATCAATAATCGGCAATCCTTAAATAAGAATATTGGAAGATACAAAAGCAGTCCTCAAAGCGGATGTGACTCATGATGCTAAAGTATATGGGATGAAAGGAACATGGACACTGCATTCTACTCTATCAATGGAGAAAATAAACAACAAATGGTTATGGGCTAATAAGACAATTAAATAAAATAGTGATTAAATGAAAGAAGTAATATTGCTGACTGGAGCAGGTCAAATCAGAATGGCAATTGCAAGAAGAATAGGGCACGGCAAGAAGATAGTGATTGGCGATAAAAATATGGAAAATGCTCAAAGCGTATCAAAAATTCTAACTGAAGCAGGTTTTGACACGAAAGCATTTGAATGTGACATATCATCACGAAATCAATACAGAACCTGATTAAAGAAAGTTTAAAATATGGTGAGATTACCAGATTCATCAATGCTGCAGGCGTATCTCCGTCACAGGCACCAGTTGAAGTTATCCTTAAAGTGGATTTGTATGGAACTGCAGTGCTTCTTGAAGAGGTTGGAAAAGTCATAAAAGAAGGGGGAAGCAGAGTCATTATCTCCTCACAATCCTGGCACCGCATGAAACAGCTGGGAGCAGTCATTGACGAAGAGCTTGCTACAACCCCGACAGAAGAATTGCTTGATTTGGAAGTCTTAAAAACCGAAAATATAGATGATACTCTCCATACATATCAGCTGGCAAAAAGATGCAATGTTAAAAGGGTGATGTATGAGGCATGCAGGTGGGGGTGAGAAAGGTGAAAGAATCAATTCCATATCTCCAGGAATCATTGTAACTCCATTGGCTATTGATGAATTTAATGGACCTAGAGAGGATTTCTACAAAAACATGTTTGCAAACTGCCCGTCCGGAAGGCCTGGAACTGCTGATGAAGTTGCAGCTGTTGCAGAGCTGCTTTTAGGTGATGAGGGATCTTTCATTGCAGGTTCTGATTTTTTAATTGATGGGGGAGCAACGGCATCCTATTTCTATGGGAAATTAAAACCTCAGGATTAAACTAAACAGTGCCGTTAATGTGTTGAATTTGATAGTGATACTTGCCATCACCTATTAAAAATTCACTTTCCAAAACCGGCCCATGATATCCTGGTTAAAAAACAGCTTCATTTCAAAGCTTCAGTTAATGTTAAAACCATTCCATTAAATCAAGGGGTTTGTCAATAAATCCATAATTTTCTAATTTTTCTTATTTTTATTATTTAACTATTGATTTACTATTTATATTTAAAAATTA
>CADBPS010000153.1 GCA_902796575.1 uncultured Methanobrevibacter sp.
TGCGGGCATTTGATCTGTCACCTGTGAAAAATACAGCACCACCGTTACCCATAAATGATTTAGTATTATTAAAAATAAGACCATCCAAATTGCTTCGGGCACCTGCCCAATATAAGGCACCACCATTACTTGTAGAATTAACATCTTTAAAAGTCAAATCTGTTAAAAATGAATCAACAGCAGTACCAAAAATGGCACCACCATTACTTGAGGAATTAATATTTATAAATAGAACATTAGATAAATTGGCATTAGCACCTGTCCAATAGATGGCACCACCGTCACCTATAGAGCGAATATTGTTAAATTCTGAGTTTAAAAGTTTACAGTAAGAACCAATACAATATAAAGCACCACCTGTAAGTGCATGAACATTACTGGCATTAATATTCATAGTACCATAACTACCTGTCCAGTAAATGGCACCACCATCACCATCAGCACGAGCATTAGTAATATTTATATCAGTTATAGTACCATAATTACCACTCCAAAATATAACACCACCATTACGGGTTGCATTAGCATTATCAAAAACACCATGACTTAAACTGCAACCTTCACCACCATTATATACAGCACCACCATCAAGAGTAGCATTCGAATTATAAACCCTAAATGTATCTATTGTTAGGTTACTACCTGTTGAATATAATGCACCACCAAAATCAAGTATAGCGGTAGTGTGGTTAATTGTTATATTAGTTAAATTATTATAATTACCTGTATTGACAATAGCACCACCAGTTAGAGCACTAGAGTTATAAATATTAATATTGCTAATATTATTATTATCACCAACAACTAAAATAACACCTGCCTGGCCATTATGTATATGACTCTTATTAATAACTTGATTATATAATTTATTATTGCTACTTTCCAAAGTGATAATACCCTTATCCGATGCAGAAGCATTGATATAAGTATTATCATATATTGTTGAATTAGCACCATTACAATATATTATACCATAATTATTAACAGCAAATATATTTTCAAAATAAATCTTACCAATACTAGTATTACCTTTAGCAATATATATAGCACCACCATCACCAGTAGCATTAGCATTAATAATAGTCATATTATATAGTGTAATATTATCTGCAGAACTATATATGGCACCACCCATACCACCAGTAGCATTAGTAATTGTATTATTTTTTATAACCACATTAGAACCTATATTATATATAGCACCACCTAGTGCACCAGGACAATTACTGTTAATAAAAGTATTATTTTCTATAATGGAATTATTAGCACAATTACTAATCACACCAGAATGATAATAAATAGAACTACCAATATTATTATCCTTAAATGTGTTGTTATAAATTATTCCACAACCTGCTTCAGAGATATATATAACACCCTCAGCAGAATCAGGAGTACCATTATAATTACCACCAGTGAATATATTATTATTAATGACCGTATAATTAATGGAATAAATAGCAAGACCCCTACATATATATCCTGCATTACCGGTAAGGGTATAATTAGTGAAAGTATTATTCTCTATATGAGCAATACTTGATGTATAAATCACAGCACCTGCTGCAATATTGGAACAGTTTATAAAAGAATTATTTCGAATGTATACTTCTTTAATATTAGGATAAAGAAATATAACACCCTGATAAGTACCATGGCGATGAGAAATATTTGTAAAATTATTATGTTCAATTATTAAAGTACAATTTTCCACCCCATTATCATTAATACTAATAGAACGATA
The DNA here is from genome assembly GCA_902796575.1 of uncultured Methanobrevibacter sp. Lineage (GTDB taxonomy): Archaea > Methanobacteriota > Methanobacteria > Methanobacteriales > Methanobacteriaceae > Methanocatella. The sequence goes on from CADBPS010000153.1 coordinate 1,745, forward strand.
ATTTGTATCAAAATTTTCAAAGGTATTATAACCAATATAAGTGTAATTTCGACTACTTCCGGTAATATATATTGCGTTTTCAGCATAAGAGTAAATTGATTTGAAAACATTGTAGGAAATATTGATGGTATCCTGATAATTACTGATTCTAATCGTTCCATCATAGGAACGATTACAGTCAAAAGTATTGTTAACAACAGTAACGTTTCCATAATTATTAATTTGAAGTGTATTTCTTTGTTCAGTGAAATTTTTAAACTCGTTATGAATTATTGTTGCATTATGATCTCTGTTATCATTATTATATATATAAATTGCAGCTCCTCTTCCATCAGTAACACGTGCTTCGGAAAAACTGCAGTTTTCAACATAAACATTTGAACCTATACAGAAAATAATACCTGAAGCTGCTATAGGATAAACATTAGTAGGATGACTAAAACTGGAATTTATCGCAGTAAACATATTCGTTCCATTCCAATAAATAGCTGAACCCCAGGAACGATAGCTATCTGCCCGATATATACGATTATCAATGAAAGTACAATTGATAACAGTAGCATTACTACCCTTCCAATAAATTGCACCACCGTTATGATTAGAGTTCTCTCTTGCAGAAGTTGCATTTTCATTGGCAAATTTTGCAACATATCCTTTTACCAAAGAAAGATATCTTATAGTAACATCATCTGCAGTAATATTAAAAATACGGGCTTGATTATTACCACTTATTGTATATAAATTTTGACCATCTATTATTAAACCAGTTTTGTTAATAATAACACCATATGTATAGTTATTTGCAGAAGTTGAATCAAATGTTGAATCAAATGTATAATTTTGAGTCAAAACTAATGGTGTTGATGGATCATGGCCATCAATCAATTCCTGTAATTTTTTAAATGAAGTCGCTTCGGCACTCAAAACAGCATTTTCTCCTGAAGCGCCAAGCAAAGCATTATCAGCTACTGATTCTAAATCATCATCTGACTGATCCAGAACCGTAGAATTGCGTTCAACATCATTTGCAATTGGTTGGGATACATTTGGATTATCTGAAACATCCAAACCAATTGATTCTGTTAATGCCACATCATTATCAGTTTCATCACTAGCACTCACAGCTGCGATAGCTAGAAAGAATACGAATAATAATATGAACCATTTTATATCAAATTTCATAATATATAACATCCTCTATCTTCATTGTATAATATGAATATGTATGGAAAATGAAACATATAAATGTTGCTAAAAAAAGACAATATGCCCATTAATTTAAAAAATACCCAATGATTCCTTTCTTTTTTAAGATTTCATGATTTTTTTGCATGACTTTATAATTATTAGTAAATTATATTTGAATATGTAAATTCATGAAAAATTCTGATAGGAATTAATGTAGAAGTTTAATGAGTTATAAAGACAATAAATCAAAAACTAAAAAAACAGCAAGTAAAATAAGTTATCAATCAAAAAATAAAAAAAATTAAGGAAAGGTATAAAACCTTCCTTATTCCGTAACGGTTATAGTATTAGAAATGTATGAATTGTTGTACGAAGAAGTTATAATATACACACCAGCAGGTAATCTGATGGTTAAACCTGCCTGACCGTTAGCATCTGTTACACGAGAGTATAAAACACCGTTGATATTGAAAGCTATTGTTTGACCAGGGTATGGATTACCTTGACCGTCAACCAAGTTAACTACAAATACACCAACTTCATCGAATTTTTTAGTTAAATTCTCTGCAGATAAAACAGGCAATACTTTAATATTGTTTGATACACTACATCCGCCATAGGTTGCAGTTACAGTATAATTACCGGCAGGTAAATTAATATTTAATGAAGCTACACCCTGATCGTTGGTTTTACGGACGTATTTTACTCCATTAATATTGAATGTTACGTTAGCACCAGCAACAGGATTACCTTCATCATCAATAGCTGTAACTGAGTATTTTGTAGCGTTTCTATAGAATTTGACAACATCAGTATTATTAACTATTTTAGCTAAAACAGTAATATTATTGGATATTTCTTCACCTGTTTGAAGGTTTTTGGAAGTAATAATGTACTCTCCTTGAGGTAAGTTAATATTCAACTTGGCAGTACCGTTTTCATTGGTACGGCGTGTGTATATTACACCGTTTATGTTGAATTGAACTGCAGTACCATTTTCCAATAAATTACCTTCAGAATCAACGAATGTTGCATAGAACTGGGTTCCGTTTTTAAAGATTTTAACAATGTCATCAGCTTCAATGGTAGTTTTAATAGTTACAGTTGCATTGGCAACTACATCATCTACAGTAATAGTAACATTGTGTTCTCCAACAGTTGTTGTGTTTAAAGACATTGAAGCAGAACCATTCTCATTAGTGCGTCTTGTATAGTTTTTACCGTCAACATTAAAGATAACAGTCTTGTTATCAAGAGGTTTACCGTTAACATCAGTAACGTTAACTGTTAATGGTTCATTTGAACTGAAGTATTTTGTTAAATCAGTGGTATTAAGTACGACACCATCAACAGTGAATGGAATAGTTTCTTCAAATCCTCTGTAAATGTCACTACCTGTGTAAGATAATGTACCATTATAGAATCCTAATTCAAGATCGTTTAAATCAAATGAAGCAACACCATCAACAATAGGTGAAACAAATGTCTGGTTATCAATTTCTAAAGTAATATTACCTTCAGCATCTTCAGGGACAGTGATGTTGTATACATTATCAACGCAGGTGATGTTGTATTCCAAGTCCAATTTGAAAACTTCGAAATCATCACTTGCAGTTGAAGGATAATAAACATCATTACCATTATAAGTAACTGAAATGGTATAATTACCTGCACTAAGATTATCATTGATAATTGGCATTACTAAAACACCGTTTAATCCTCTGACAGTAGACTCGTTGATTTCAACAGTGAAAGTTTCGTTTCCAATGGTAATTGTAACATTACCTGTAGCATCACCAGGTAAGTAGATACTAGCAATTAACTCGTCAATGTCAGTTACATTAATATCATAAGCAGTGACATTAATATCTGAGTTTAATTTAGCGAGTTCGATTTCAGTTGAAGTTTCACAACCGACATAAACATCGTCCCCACTATAATTCATAGTAACTGTGTAATTACCAAGTTCTTTGTCAATGACTACACTTGCTGTACCGTTAATAACATCAACAACATCATAATCTTCTCCATTAACAGTAACATTTACTGTACCTGTTGCATCTGAAGGTAATTCAAGAGTAACAACATTATCAGTCACAGTAATATTTACTTCAGGTTCAAATCTTTCTATTGTGAAATTGTATACGGTTGAATTTGGACGATATAATTCATCACCGTCATAAGTAATATTCAATGAATAATTACCTGGTTTGAAGTTGTCGATAGGAACAACAGCAGTACCATTTTCAAGTGTGAAATTATCTAATTCTTCACCGTTTACCACAATATTAACAGTACCTGTAGCATTTTCAGGTAACTCAATTGTAACATTTTCGTCATCATTAGCAACATCAATTGGAGAGTATTTTCTAAGTACTTCAAATTCAACAGTAGTATTGGATGCTTCGTAGAATTTGTTACCATTATACATAACTGTTAAATTGTATTTACCAACTTCTAAATCACTAACAGGAACACTGACAACTACATTATCGCCAATGAAAGTACCATTAACATCAATTGTGGTATTTTCATCACCGATTATATATGTGATTGTTCCATTAGCATCTATAGGTAATGTAACATTGAAGATGAAATCTTCTCCAACAATAATATCACTATAGTCAACAGTTAAATTATATTCACAACTTACAACGTTAAAAGTCAAATTACAGATAGCATCATTATAATTAGAGTCATCACTTAATTCAACTTCAATTAAATATTCACCCATATCTAAATCAGATATATTTATTTTACCATCAACAACAATAATATCTTCTCTTAACTCTCCATTAATGTAGACAGTAAAGTTACCGTCAATATCATCATTGGTTGTAACTACAATTATCTGAGTATCTTTAGGAGTGATTTCTGAACTACCATTTATGTATAAGATAGGATCAGCTCTTTCAACAATTAATGTAGTATTTACAAAAGAACTCCAGTATGTATCGTCACCAAGATATAAAACAGTAATTTCGTATTCGCCTGCTTTAAGGTCAGGAATAATATATGCATCATCAAGCTCTTCTTGAGTTTCGAATGAATAAATAGTTCCATTGTTCTGTACACCGAAAATAGTAACATTTACTTTACCGGTAGCATTATCGGCATATGTTAAAGCAATAGTAGCATTTTCACCGTATGTTATTGTATCAGCAACAACTGTTAAATTAACATTGGCTTTTTCTTCAACATCAAATTCAAATGCATAAACTGCATCTCCAAGAGTAGCAGTTACAGTAGCATGAGAACCTCCGGTTGGATGATAAACAACTGTCTCATTAAGAGATACAACAGCCTCATCAAGAGTACCATTGGATGAAGTTACATCTAACTCAATGTAAGGTAAAAGATCATTGTTATATTCCTCGGTAACATTATTTTCGTATTTCATCAGGAAGAAAACAACATCATAATCGTCAAGTTCTTCTTTTTCAACGGTAGCGTTAAGATATAACCAGTTGTCTATTAAAACTTCATCACCAACATTTGGAGTTTCATTATAGTTTGAAGCGTTGTTACCGAACCAGTTGCAGTCTGAAACGACAGTGGCATTATCAGAGTAAATATCATATCCGTCAGTGTTACCTGCGAAAATAGATCTACTGACTACATTTTTATCACCATTGTTTATGAATACAACACCATAGTCTTCATCTACAACGTTATTCAAGAATACTGAGCTGTCAATAGTGGTATAATCATTTTGACCATTCATTGCAATAATATCACCGTCAACAGCAATATTTTCTTCAAATGTTGCATATTGAATAGTGTTATTTACTGCATCACCTTCGAAAATAAATACTGCACCATCATCTGATGCGGAATTGCAAGTGAAATCTCCAGTGATATAATTGTCTGAAGCATCACTAAAGAATATTACACCACCATCAGAATGTGCAACATTATAAGTGAAATCACCATCAATACTATTACCGGTAGCTTCATCGTTGAAGTACATTACACCACCATTATTACCAGCAGTATTATTAGCATAATAACCACTAATAGTATTCTCACTAGCTAATTTATTAAAGTATACTACACCACCACTTGCAGATGCATTATTATCAGTATAGGTACCATCAATACCATTACTATCAGATTCACCATTGAAGTATATTACACCACCATATCTAGCAGTGTTGTCAGTAAAGATAGCATCTATATCATTATTACCAGCTTTACCATTGAAGTAAATAACACCACCACTAGTAGCTGTGTTATTTGAGTATATACCATCGATTGTATTATAATCTGCTAACTTGTTGAAGTATAATACACCACCACTAATAGCAGCTTTGTTACCAGTGAATGTACCGTTAATGGTGTTTTCAGTGGCATCATTATTAAAGAATATTACACCACCTAAAGTTGCATTGTTACCTGTAAATTCACCGTCAACAGTATTGTTATTTGAAGTGCCGTTAAAGTAAATTAAACTGTTACCTACATTTTCACTGAATTCAGCGATAATTGTGTTGCTGTCAGAATCACCTGCAATGTATATAATACCTAATTTTGCATTAGTGTTGTTTTCAAATACACCGGAAATACTTGAATCATCAATATCATCACCGAAATAGAAAACAGCACCCTGACCAGCACCAGTGTCAAGTCTGTTATTGATGTAGAAACCATCGAAAGTATCGTTAGTGACAGAAGACCTGAAGTTAGCAACAGCACCGCCGAAACCGGCTACGTTACCGTCAAAACTACCTTCAAAAATATCATCCTTAGATTGACGATAGAAGTAGAAAACACCACCGTTATTAGCGAAATTGTCGAAGAAATCACCTACAAATGTGTTACCTTCAGAATCGCCTTTAACGTAAGCAACACCACCATAGTTAGCGGAATTGTTAATAAATGTACCGTTGAATATAATATCAGACATGTCACTTTCCAGATACAATACACCACCGAAGTCGAGTGCAGTATTGTCTGAGAATAAACCGACAAATGTAGACTCAGTCAATGAGTTTGTGTAAATAGCACCACCATTCTTAGCTTCGTTACCTACAAATTCTCCGGCAACAGTACATTCTTTAATAGTATCAGCATAGATTGCACCACCATTACCGCCTGCAGTATTGTTTATGAATAATGAGGTAAGATTATTACCAACTAATTTATCAGCATAGATTGCACCACCATTACCGCTGGCTGTGTTGTTAATGAAATCACAAATGTTAAATACAAATGTTGAATTAACACCACGAATAGCACCACCGTTGCCTGAAGCATTACCGTTTTTAAGGGTAACATTATTGAAGACAAGAACTGATTTTGTAACATCAAATATTCTAGCGAGGCAGTATCCATCAATACTGAAACCATTACCATAAATGATAAGTGAATCATCAATGACAATACCATCAACTAAAGGACCGTCAGTTTCATTGTAGTAATGATAATCACACTCTAAATTGATACTTCCATCAGTAGACTGATCAATGAGCAATTGTAAAGCGGTAAATGAATCATCAGCAATTGAAACAAAATTAAAGGTATGGGTAGTATTCAGGTAATTAAATGTAATATCAACTATACCTGGTTTGGTGGTTTTGAATGTAACATCAACTGCACCATTTTCGAAATCTGAAACATTGAGTATTTCAGCAGATGTGGAAGTTACATTAAAATTAATGTCCGGTAGTAAATCAGCAGAATAGTAACCAGTACTGTCAGCAGTAGCATAGTGATTTAGAGAAAATGTAGCATTATATGTTTCATTTTCGTATAAAACATCTGGATATTCATCAGCATCGATGTATAACCATTGGGTTAAAGTAGCATCGCCCTCATCAACTATTTTATCATTCTTATTTGAAGCATTATTACCGAACCAGTTGTAGTTAAGAGTAATTCTGGCGCTATTTGGTGAATAAGCCAGTGTACCTTCATTAATCAAAATAACTGAATCAGAAATATCAACTTCACCTTCATCATTGGCAAGATATACTAAGCAAGCATTTTCAGTAGCAGTATTTTTAGCAAATAATGAAGAGACAACACCAATATCACCTCTGGTTGCATAGATAACAGTTCCGTTGTCTGCATTATTTAATACAAATCCACTGCCAACAATTGAAAGAGTATTATCTCCTTCCTGATAAATAGCAGCACCACATGTAGCTGTATTATTAACAAATGCACAGTTATTAATTATATTGGTTCCTCCATGGAAATACAGGGCACCACCTTTTTCCTCAGCGACATTTTCAACAAATACACAGGTATTGAAATATGCATCTGCACCGGCAAAGCTTCCGAATGCTCCACCATAAGTTGCAAAATTACTGGTGAAAAGAGAATCCCTAACATAGACAGTACCTCTTTCATTGAAAATAGCAGCACCTGCTTCAGATGCGACATTACTGTCAAAGGTACAATTATTGATATTTAAAACACCACCATCGTGTCCTATTGCACCACCCTGAATAGAGTTACCATTAGTAAACACAATATTGTTTAATACAACATCAGCATCCTCAATTTCAAAGATTCCGCTTAAGTTGCAGCCGTCAATAGTGTGATTATTACCGTTGATTGTTAACTCCTCTAAAATAGTAATAACATGATCATATTCATCATAGAATTTGTAATCGCGGGTCAGATTAAGGACAGCAGGTTCTTTATCAATAAGATATTGTAAAGCGGTGAAGGAATCTTCTGCTGCAACAGTAACAGGATTAGTATATTCAACATCCGCATAGGATACTGTAATATTGTATTTTCCTGGTTCTGCAGGTAAGTAAGTTACAATAAACATACCATTATCAAGTTCGGAGACATTAAGTACATCACCGGATGTAGCAACAGCATCAAAAGTAATTTCAGGTAAACTGGAAGCAAAATAGTAGAAAGGACCATTTTCATCATATAAATTGTTTAATGAATAAGGGATGAATACAGTTTCACCTGCAGGGAAAGGACGAATCTCTGAAATATTCAAGTATAACCATTCACTTAATGTAGCTCCTTCAGGGATACACATCTTAATTTCGCTTATGTTACCTGCATCGTCAGCAGTATTACCCCACCAGTTATCATTAAGATTATAAGTTCCATATGCAATATCCTCGAATTTTTTTGTATAAAAAATTGTAGGATTGTCATTGGAAGAAGTATTATTTAAAATAATACATTCCTTGAAAGTAGAATTGTAATTGGTCACATTTTCTGAATATGCCGCCATAACAGCACCATCAGCGGCAACATTATTTACAAACAATGAACCTTTAGCCTGAACTTTTGAATCTTCTGCATAAATTGCACCTCCAAGAGAATCAGCTTCATTATCCATAAAGTAACAGGATGTAAATATTACAGTTGCATTATTTGCATAAATAGCCGCACCATTATCAGATTTTCCGTTTTTGAAGGTTATTCCCCAAAAAGTGACATCGGCGGAATTGATTGTAAAAATCCTAGATAAACTTTCGGCATCAAAAATAACTTCACCATCAACCCAATTTGAGAAAGTTAAGCTATTATTTATTGTTAAGTTCACATTTGATGTGCCAGAGTAGGTTCCAGGAGCAACGTAAACAACATCCTCATCAGCAAGATTTTCATCTTTTAAAAGACTGTCGACACTCTTGTATGGGCTATCTGCTGTTCCGTTTCCATCTACTTCTACACTAGCGTTAACATACCATTCTGAAGCAGATAAAGTATCTTCTTCAGCTGTGGCAGTTACAACATCATTACTTTCATTCACAGATACACTTAGCGTATCTGCATCGTCAAAGTTACTTGATGATAAAACAATATCATCTATATTTTCATTAGTATTTGCTTGAATTGTTTGATCTATATCTTCACTAGCTGATACGCCAGCAACTGATATTATAAATAAAATCATACAAATACAGACTATCCATTTTTTCATAATAATCTACCATATTAAATAACATTATAATTTATAAAATGAAATAAAGCCTAACTAATAATAATAATAATTAGATTAAAACTGTTTTATCACTTAATAAATTATTTTATTGCAAATAAAATTTTATAGCAAAATCCATTATTCATGAACCAACACCATGACTAATAGAAATTGTACATTTAATTATTTTATTAGTATACATATATAAAATTTTAGATTAAATATGAAATTTTTCCTTTTTAGAAAAAAGTAGTAATAAAAAGAAGTAGATTTAACATGAACATTTGACTTTAAAAGTTTTTTCATGACATAATAGCTAGATTAAATTTCTTGATTTTAAAAAGTCATTTTGGATTTGAACAACCTCTGCACTGGTATCTGCCTGTGAGTAGGCTTCAAGCAGTTCATGATTTAATTCAATGAATGTATGGCCCCATTTAAAACCGTTTAATATATCTTTGGCTTCCTTTTTAAAGCGTGTGATATAAAGTGTTGCTGAAATGGCCTCAACAGTTGACAGTATACATGCCTTGCCGTAGTTGACCGGATTGGTAGCCACTAAAAATGGTAATGATCTGTGGTATTTTGACAGGGAGAAGAATTTTTTGGAACTTGACACTTCATTCCATGAGCAGTCAAGACCAATTATTCCTCTTCTTTGAACGTACCTGTAATCTTCATATGAAACTGCTTTTTCAGCAAAGGGGTTTAAAACTACAGCACCACTTGGTATCTTGTTTATATTATAGACAAGCCTGCATTTTTTCAGTTTTTCCAGTTTGACAGATGTGCACTTTTTTCTGTCACATTCATTTGCATGAAAAACAGTTATTTTCATATTTACTGCAATCCTGAATAATTACCTGCATTCACCTGATGAATCAGCTCCAGCTGCTGATTGAATTCATCCTGAGACATTCCGAACTGTTCACTGATTGAAGGCACATTGCTGCTTTCTTTTAATGATGCGGATTTAAGCATTGGTTCAATGAAATTCACATATGATTCACCGAATGTGTTTAAGGTGAAATTGACTTTTGATAAATCATTGAATATTACATAAACCACATATCCCTGTTTTTCTTTTTGACATTCACATATCACAATTCCCATTGATTCATTGGAGCTTTGATTTGTTGAATTGTCAACCACAGGCATTGCCTGACCAAAGTATATGTTCCAGTTATTTCCGTTGTATTTCCTTTCTTCAGGTCCCTGAACACCCTGGAATTTATATACTTCCATTAATGCAGACGAATTGTCCATTGTAGTCAGGTTGTATGTAATGTTATTTTCCTTGTCTTCAAAAGATGCTACATAAGTTAGATTTGTATCGTTTGAAGCATTTGCCTGCTGGACATTTCCTGCAAAGGATCCACTCATAAATTCAGTTTCAAATGGAGTGCTTGGACCATTGTTCTGATTTGTAAGAGATGTAAATGCTACAGCACCAATAACCGCTATTACTACTATAGCAACTACAATAATTATAATATTTTTCATTTCCATTTTATGACATCCAAAAAAATTTTTTTATTAACAATTATATAGTATGAGCCTACATCATATATATAATATAGGAGTTTTTCCAGGTGATTTATAAATGGATAGTAAAGTTCGCGGAATTCTAATAGGACGGCTGCAGCCGATTCATAAAGGCCATATTCAGGTTATAAGAAAGATTTTAGATGAAGTTGATGAGATTGTTATCGGGATTGGTAGTGCCCAGTTAAGCCATGAGTTGAAAGACCCTTTCACTGCAGGAGAGCGTATTGTAATGGTCAGTCAGGTACTGGCTGAGGAAAATATTGATCCGGGCAGATATTATATTATTCCAATGGAGGATATTAATTATAATGCTCTCTGGACAGCACATGTCAAGATGATGACTCCTCCATTTTCCATTGTCTATTCGGGAAATCCTCTTGTTAAACAGCTGTTTATTGAGGAAGGATATATTGTTAAAAATCCCCCTCTTTATGACAGGCTTCATTTGTCAGGCAGTGAGGTCAGAAGAAGAATTCTTGAAGATGAAAACTGGGAGGAGCTGCTGGCCGATTCCACAATTGAAATAATGAAGGAAATAAATGGCGTTGAAAGATTGAAAAATCTGTCTGAAAAGGAAATAAGTGATATGTAATGGAGGATTTTAAATGAGCGTCAGAATAATTAAATCGAAAGAGGATAAAATAGCTGTTCATGATTTGATTGATGAGCTTAAAAAGAATTTGAAAGTTGATTACTGCGGTGCAATTTTTTCTTTTGAAGGATTTGTCCGTGGCAGAGAAGAGAATATGGATTTGGAAAAGCTGATTTTAACAACTCCCGACAGAGAAAAGGCAACTGAAGATATAAGAAAAATCGTTGAAAATGCTAAAATAAAATTCGGTGTTGTTGAAATTTCTGTTGTTCACTATATCGGCGAATTCTACACCGGAGATACATTATTTTTAGTTGCTGTTCTTGGAAAACACAGAAAAGAATCTCTGGATGCTTTAAATGAAGTTATTGAAAAAGTTAAATTTGAAGTTGACTTTAAAAAAGAGGAAATTTCAAAACAGGGCACTAAAACAATACTGGCCGGCGGATGATTAACTTTAAAAAAAAATAAGGAGTAATTGTTTATTTACCTACAATTACTTCAGTTGATTTTATAATAGCTGATACATCATCACCTTCTTTTAATCCTAATCTTTCAGCAGATTCCTTTGTGATGACTGCAGTTATTACATTAGGTTCGGATACTTCGATTTTGATGTTAGCCATTACAGCTCCAAGTTCGACATTTTTTATTTTACCTTTTAATTGATTTCTTGCACTAAGTTCCATTAAAATCACCTTTAATTAAATACTTGTATTAGTTTATATCGGATTATATATAAATTTTTTGTATAAAAATTCAATGAAAGAAATTAAAACGATTACATTTTTCCTTTCATATCGATATTTATTAAACAATAACCTCGCAAAAATACTAATCATGAAAATAGAAATTGAATCAATCGGGACAATACATACCCAATTCAAAAAAATAGAAGGAATGCCTATACAGCCGACCGGAGCAAAAGGCATCAAAGGAACTATAATATTAAAGGACAAGTATAAAAAAGGATTAAAGGACCTTGAGGAATTTTCACATATCCATATACTCTATCTGCTCCATAAAGTTAACGGATACTCTCTTGAAGTAAAGCCTTTTATGGACAATACTACTCACGGCATATTTGCAACCAGATCACCGAAAAGACCAAACCGCATCGGTTCATCAGTAGTTAAACTTGACGGTATTGAGGGCAATACACTGCATATATCAAATATTGATGTAGTTGACAATACACCTCTTCTTGATATAAAGCCATATGTTCCACAGCTGTATGAGGACACAATAGATGAGCTTAAAATAGGATGGTTTGAAAAAAATCATAAAAAAGCGAAAACGCAGAAATCAGATGACAGATTTAAATAAAGGAAGTTGAAACTTCCTATAAATCATTAATAGCTGCAACAATCAGCTGAATGGTAGATTCAATATCATCCATACTGCAGACACTGACCGGAGTGTGGATGTATCTTGTAGGAACAGATAAAACACCTGTAGGAATACCTTCACGGGTTAGGTGAATTACGGTTCCGTCTGTAGTACCGCCGTCACTGACCTCAAACTGATACTTGATGTCGTTTTCATCACCTGCCCTGACAAGCATATCTTTAACTGATTTTTGAACAAGAATTCCACGGCCGCTTGCATCAGCCAGAATAATAGCCGGACCTTCACCCATTACAACAGGAGCTTCTTCAGGTTTAATACCCGGATGATCACCGGATAATGTAACGTCCAAGGCAAAAGCCAAGTCAGGGTTTAATTTGAATGCTGAAGTTCGGGCACCTTTAAGACCGACTTCCTCCTGAACAGTACCTACACCGTAAACGGTAGCGCGGGTATTGACTCTTTTTAAAACTTCAATCATAACATAGCATCCCACACGGTTATCAAGGGCTTTTCCCATTATCAGATTATTAGGATATTCCACAAACAGGGAATTGAATGTTATTGCATCACCGATACGCACCATTTTCTCGGCGTCTTCCTTGTCTTTGGCACCGATATCAATAAACATGTCATCAAATTTGACAACTTTCTTTCTTTCTTCTGGAGGAGTAATATGCGGAGGTTTGGAACCTATTACACCAACAACAGAATCTCCAACACTGCTGTGGATAGTGACAGTCTGATTCATAAGCATCTGGTCATTGATACCTCCGATTGTTGAAAATTTAATAAAACCTTTTTCATCAATATAACGTACCATCAAACCGATTTCGTCCATATGGGCTGCCAGCATAACTTTAGGTGCTTTTTTATCACCTTTTTTAGTGGCAATTAAATTTCCCATACTGTCGCACTCAATACTGTCGGCAACATCACTCAATTCTCTTTCGATTATTTTAAAAATTTCCTCTTCACTGCCGGAAATACCGGAAGCAAGGGAAAGTTCCTTCATTAACTTCATATTATACCTCAACATATTATTATATATATTATTATATTTAATGTTTTAAATTCTGTTTTTTGCAACATTTCTTACATATTCACTTTCATCATTAACCGAAACATCACGCAGTACCTTTTTACTGATGATTTTTTTAACGCATGCTTCACGTATTCTCCATGAAGTGTCTTTGTGAAGAATATCTGTCAGGACTTTCTGGTCTCTGATTTTGGAAACGGCCTTTATGGATATGTCTTCATGTATGTTCTGCTCATATATTTTTATCAGAATTTCCTCATCATCAATTTTATCCAGGGCCTTCAGGCTGAACTCCAGATCCTTGTTGTTAAGGATTATTTCAATTAAGGTTTTTAAATCATCAATATTGTCCAGGGTATTTTTCCTGACTTCGATAAGTTTTGCCTCATGAAGTATTTTAACGTATGACGATTCGTTTTTGATATGTTTCATTATTTCAAATGCAACGTCACAGTCCGGTGTGTTAATAGCTATTTTTACAATATCATCTTCACTGAATAAATCCGGATTCGATATTGCCTTTTGTCTTACAAAACTGTCCTCATCATTTATGGCAATGTCAATCAGCTGATTCGGGTCTGTGATTTTGCCGACTGCAGTTTGCCTGACAAATCTGTCCGAATCTGTGTGAACCACTTTAATCAGGATTTCCTCATTGTCAATTTTTTTAATAGCTTCACTTCGAACAATTTTGTCACTGTCGTTTAGAACAATTTCTTCAAGGAATTTTTCATCGTCAGTGATTTTTATTATATCAAGTTTCACGTCTGATTTGTCGGAATTCAATGCAATTTCTCTTAGAAGTTCAGGATTTGAAATCTTTTCAAAAATTACATTTCTGATTTTGGCATTTGATTCCGATTTTACTATTTCAACCAGCTTTTCATCATCTGTTATCTTGCCTACAGCCGCCAGCTTAACGTTAATGTCCTGGTCTGTAAGGACTATCTTTTGAAGGGTGTCTTCATTTTTAAGGGATTGTTTTAAAACGGCATTTTTTCTGATGTTTTTATCTGTTGCATTGAATATCAAATCAGTCAGCACTTCCTCATCATTTATTTTTTTCAGTGCATCGTTTCTGTATTTTTTGTCCTTTGCATTTATGGCAATGTCTTTAAGGGTGTTTTCATCTTCTATCTTTTCAAATATTTCAGTTACCGAATCTGATTTTTTCTGGTTTATAACGATTTCTGCGATGGATTTGTTGTTTTCCCCTAATCTTTCATATGCAAAACTTCTTACATCATAAAACTTGGAATTTTCAGCAGCATCCCAGAGCAAATCTTCATCTTCAACTTTGTTAATAGCTATAAGTCTTATTGCCCTGTCCTTTACATTTTTGGCAAGGTCAAGTGCTACATTCTCATCTGTAATATGATCGGCCGCCACTGCCCTTTCATGGCGGTCTTTGCTGTTCATTGCAAGATCTTTTAACTGTTTTTCAACGTCTGAGATTTCAACATCCTCTTTTTGAGGTTTTTTCTTTTTTTCTTTTTTGTCTTTTTTAAATCTGTCAAATAAGCCCATTTCAAACACCTTTAACTTCTTCATACATTATCATCATGAATTCAGCAAGTGAAATTACATCCTGTCTGTTGTGCTGGATTATTGGAATCATCGGCCCGATATTTTTCTCCTCAAGATATGTTCTGTAATAGTCAGGTATGTATTTTCCCGGAACATCTTCCTTTCTTTCAAGTCCCAGCTTGTATTTTTCTATTGTCTGGAGCTGACAGTTGGGCAGCTTTTTACCCCACAGGTATTTTGAATAATACATCAGGTCTATATGTGCCCGGTCAAGTTCACAGTCCATTCTATGATATCTCAATCTATTCTTTATAAAAGGAATATCAAATGTTTTTCCATTGAATGTTACGTGGACTGAATCATCATCCAGATGTGAAAGGTAAGCGTCAAGAACAGCTATTTCCTCATCAGGACTTCTCAGGAAATACTGTGTTGTTATTATATGATTGTTTTTAATCTCTGCAACACCTATTAATATTATCGCTGCATTTGAAAGGCCCAGTGTTTCAATATCCATAAATTTGAAGTCCTCTGAATCAGGTATGCTCAGACATTTCACCAGATTGTCTCTGCATTGTCTGCCATATCTGTTCTGATTGAGCAGATCCAGAATTTCTGAAAACTCCATGTCTTTTATGTTTTGCATGAATTTCTCTGCATACTCTGCATATGTTTTGTGTTTTGTCAGATCCTGAATTGTAGTGTATCCTTCTTTTTTGAGTTTTTTTTCTGTTTTTATTCCGATTTTCGGCAGCAGTTTAAGGTTTGTCATCATCTGATTTTTAAAATTGTTTTCACATAAATCAAAATTTATTTTATCTCTGTTTGTAATCTGCAGCGTTTGCCCGCATCCGTTATCAATGACTTTACTTCCATTAATATCAGTCAGTTTTTTATCCCGATATTCTATGAGCAGTCTTTCCTTTAAGCTCTGATAGTAGTTTTGTGATAATGAAGGGTCTCCCAGAATTACCTTTTGAAAATAATATTCCTGCATAGTGATTAGTATTTTTGTTTTCATGATGTATATAAAAATTATTAGTAAAGTATACTTTAATTTTTCTAAAATATAAATAAGTTTATATATGAATAATGCAAATATAATAAATTGGCTACGGTTAAGTGTAGCCAATGAGATATAATTTAAAACAGCCAAAATTTTAAAATTCGTTTCTCTGAATAGCTTGTTAAACAAGTAAAAAGGAGGATATATTAAAATTATCCTCCTACTAATCCCTAAGCATCACCCAGAACTTTAAATATCACAGTCACACCATTTAGAAGAATTTTTTATACTCCAATTATTTTTAAAATCAATTTTTACCTAAACCTGTAAAATTGCTTTAATTCATAAAAATTGCTTTTAATGATAACTATTATATTCAATGATAAATAATCATCTCAAAAATATATCATATATAAGTATATAGAGCTTTATTAAATAATTAAAGCTTTTATATTAGGATTTCAATAGGTATTAGTGCAAAAATATAAGGAGGTAAAATATGACTGAATTCACTCAGGACAAAATCTTTAAAAATACCATTGAAACTGATGCCGCAATATTGTTTGATGAGTTTGGTGTGTCAACTGAGATGATAAGATTTTGGACTAAAGAATTGAGACTGCTTGATCCAAAGGATTATCGTCCGGATATCATTTTGGAACTGGATGACAGAAATCTAATCGTTGAATTGCAAAGTACAAAAGTTGATGATGAATTTTCAGCAAGGGGACTAACATATGTTTCAGTAGCAAACAGGGTAAAAAAAAATAGCAAAGAAATGGATTTGATGGTAATAAGTTCAGCAGAAAGCAGCAAAATTATATATTATCAATATAACAACAAGAATGTCTTTGTTTACGAAGTCAAAGGATTGCAGGATATGGATGCTGAACAAATTATAAATAATGTGGAGCTCAAAATAAATAGTAACAAAGAAATATCAAGTCAAGACTTGGTACGATATTCATTGTTGCCGCTTATCGATCCTGCAAATATGATTAGCCACATTGAACGCGTCATGGATACTTTAATTGAATTAGAGGATTTGTCCATATCCCTTAAATCATTGTCCTATGGTATTGAATGGTTAATTGTTGACAAATATGTTAGCGATGAAGAAGAAAGAAACATCTTATGCGACAGACTAGGTGATAGAATGACATTAATTTACGAATATGGTGAAAGAAGAGAACAGATAGGCATAGAGAAAGGTAGAGAAGAAAACACAGAAAATATTATCAGAAACCTGCTGATTTCAGGTATTGACCCGCAAAAAATAGCCAAAACAACAAAGGTACCACTATCAAAAATCAACAAAATAAAAGAAAAATACGAACTTTAAAAAGAAACCTACAAATAGGTTTCTTATTAATTTTTTAAAACGGCAAATATCAAAACAGGAAAATTAGACATAAAAAAAACCAAAACCATACAAACATAATGATAACATCAAAGATTAGACAATTTAGATACAAAACAATATAATAGGAAGTCTATAAAAGTTAATAGTGAATAATATGATTCAAGGATTTGACCATACCTCACTTAACCGTTGACAGATAACAAAAACGCAACAGAAAAAATATTCCAAATAATATAACAAGCGATAAAATGAGTTTAATTGAAGAATATGGTGAAAGAAAAGAAGAAAAAGGCAGAAAAAAAGGTCTAGAAATAGGTCTAAAAGAAGGCCTAAAAGAAGGCAGAAAAAAAGGCACTGAAAATATTATCAAAAACATACTAATTTCAGGTCTAAATCCCAAAGAAATAGCTGAAATAACAAAGGTGCCACTGCCTGTAATTAACGAAATTAAAGTGAAATACAATCTGTAAAAAACAGCTCTCGTTCATATTCATTTTCCGTTTAAATGTAAAAATGACTAAAAGGGAATTACTTTAAATTCTGTGAATTGAAAAATTAAAAGAAAAAATATATATTAATTCCGAAATAAAAAGACTACTATGAATGTTAAATTAGGGATAATATACGGTATATTAATATGGATTTTTACATTTATCATCACAAACACAATAAGTCCCATTGTCATTGAACATATTACCTATGTAAACATCATTATCCCCTTAAGCATTACTTTTGTAACCGGATTCTTCGGAGTATTATACATTAGAGAAATTAATGAAAATGAAGTAATAGAAGGAATAAAAGTTGGAATATTATTCGTAATAATAGATATAATATGTGACTTGATATTTTTCATAATACCTCAAAACAAAGACATATTAGTCGAAAATTATCCGGTACATATAATTTCAATGACAGTACTCATTTTAGTAATAACAACCCTGCTTGGTTATCTGGCACAGATGAAAATTGAATTAAAATGAAAAGGTAGAATATATGATATCGAAATCCCATCCAAGATATGAATCATTAAAACTAAGAGAAAAAATTGTAAAAGCATCAAAATCAGGATATCTGGCAGATTCTGCTATGATTGCCCATGGAAGAGGAGAAGCATTTGACTATATGCTTAGGGAAAAGACAACCCTACCTGCCAAAAGGGCAATGTATGTAACGGTAGCTATGATGCTTCTGGCAGAAAATCCTGTAATTTCTGTAAACGGGAATACAACAGCACTGGTTATTGATGAGATAATCGAATTTGCAAAAACAATAAATGCAAAAATTGAAATAAACCTATTCTACAGAACGGATGAAAGAGTCGACAAAATAGCTTCACTCTACAGGGAGCACGGCTATCCGGGGATTCTTGGATCAAACAGTGATGATATTGCATACATCAATGAAATCAAAAATCCGAGAGCATCAGCCAGTAAAAAAGGAATTTACACCTCAGACACAATACTTATACCTCTTGAAGATGGAGACAGAGCAGAAATATTATCAAAAAGCGGGAAAAATACAATCTGCATTGATTTAAATCCTCTTTCAAGAACGTCAAAAATGTCAGATGTATCAATAGTGGATAATGTTGTAAGAGCAATACCATTTATGACAAAAATAACTGGAGATTTAAAAATGCAAGATGAAAAACTGCTGAGAAATATTATAGAAGAATTCAACAATGAAGATAATCTGAAAGAATCATTAAAATTATTTGAAATAAAAGAGGAATAGCATGAGAGTAATGGGAATATCAGGATTGCCTGGATCTGGAAAAAGCTTAGTATCACAAATTGCAGCACAAAAAGGAGCAATGATTGTCAGCATGGGAGACATCATACGTGAAGAAGCAAAAAAACGTGGAGAATCAACAAAACAGACTGCAAAAAACCTAAGAAAAGAATACGGCCAATACATTGTTGCGGAACTGACAATCAAAAAAATCAAGAAAATAATCGAAACCGGATTTGAAAACTCAATTATAGTGGAAGGAATCCGAAGCCCGTATGAAGTTAATTTATTCAAGGAAAACTTTGAAGATTTCATAATACTGTCAATTTTTGCAAATCCCGAATTAAGATTTGAAAGAATAAAGTCAAGAAAAAGAGAAGATGATACAACTGATTATGAAGAATTCATTGGCAGAGATCAAAGAGAACTTAACTTTGGTATCGGAACTGTCATATCCCTGTCAAACAAGATTATCATAAATGAAGGCAGCGTTGAATCTTATGAAAATGAGATAAATGAGTTTTTAGAAGAATATGATATTTAACCTATTTATCTTCTAAAACCGCTTTTTTAATTATAAAAACACCACTGTCCACATGCCATGTTTTTTCAAAGTCAATGATTTTAACTTTCTTTTTAAAGATAGGACCGTCAAGAACAAGAGTTTCAGCTTCACCGCCCTCAAATGCAAGGTTGATACCTATTTTATCATTTAATTTAACCAGATCTGAAATACACTCATTGTCAATACATCTTCCCAGCCACTTCTCATCAAGACCGTATGCTGAAACACCACTGATAATAACCTTAAATCCAAGTGAAACTATCATGTTCATGTACTCCAGCTCGTCAACATGCCAGTAAGGCGATATAATCTCCAGACCAACTTCCAGGCCTAACTTTTCAATTCTGGATTTCTGGTAGGTGGAGTAAAGGGCACCTGTATAGACGGCTTCAACACCAGATTCTTTAAGCTTAACAAAACCTTTTTTTAAATCTTCAAGTTCATCTTCCTTAACCCCAGGGGTTTGGATTGTGATGATAGGAATATCCATTGCTTCAGCAAGCAAGTCAGTAAGATGAATATTGGGAACGTGAAACATATATGACTCATCATTGGAAGATTTTACAGCCAGTAAAAAGCGGACATCATCACCATTTTTCAAGGCATTATAGACAGCCATTGTACTATCCTTTCCACCTGAAAACAAAACAGCAGCATTCATTTTTTATTTCCTTTAAATAAAAATCTTTTAACTCTCCTATATCCGACGACAACAGAATCAAAGTAAAGACCGAAAAGACCGACAACAACACCTAAAGCTCCGCTGATAAGAATAAACTCGGTATTAGGCATCAGGGATTCGCCTGTGGAGTTAACATTGAGGTGTGCCGGACCTTCAATATGACTTGCAACAATACCTTTATCCAGCAGGAATGCATTGAAATCATCTAGGGAAGATGAAGATACAACAAGCTCAGCATGAATTTGAGCATAATTAATACTCTCACCAAAAACTAGTTTATACCAGTCAGAAAAACTGCTTAAAGCTTGAGATGAAGTGTAATTGTCAAGAGCAATAGTTATTGTTCCGGCAGATTGATTAACCGTATAATTTGTAAAATGCGGATCAACATTGCCGACAGCATAATCAAAATACTCATATTCCTTGTCATTGAAGTGCCACATATTAAACGTTACAGCGGTTTCATTAAATGATTTGAAACCTTTCAATTTGGATAAATCATTCTCCAAACTATGGATATCAGTTGTTGATGATAAATCCAAATAAAGAACCTCCTGATTTGAAGAATCAAGTTTTTCAATAGCACTTACAATTTCAGGCGTCTCCTGATAAATCGGATTTAAAAAAACAGCCCCTCCAATAGCTCCAATAAAAAAGGCAACTGTAAGAACTAAAAGTATTTCCTTTTTAGCCATGAAAGGTCTTAACATTCCAATTGAAAAGACGAATATCATCAATACAATAAATAACACAATATAAATAATAGTAATTGCAATATCCATAATCCCAACTCAAGTTATATAATTCAATATTAATAGTTTGATTAATAATAATTAAAATAACTTTGGATTTAAAGATGTTTGAAAATCAGCATTTTTTCACTGCCGGCCGGCCATTCCACAATAATAATGTTTTCACCCTTGTTTAAAATCAGGGTTTCGGATACAAAATTTGAATTGTGGGGAATCTTAATCTCCTTATAGGAACCGTCACTTAAAGGCAGCCTGGTTTGAATATAGGAACTGTGAATTCTAAGACTTACATCAGTGTTCATGTCCAGATAAACACTTTGTTTTGATCCCTGACCTTCTGCATAAACCTTAGAAATTGCATTCGATAATTTTGAAACTTCACTTTTTACATTCAGTGAATTGGAAACATCCGAAGTCTTTTCGAGAGCAATAGTTGCAATTGGAAGTGTAAATGCAATTAATAAAAGTAAAGAAACTGCAAAAATCAACAAATATTCAAGAGAAACCTGAGCTTTATTATCCTTAATCATTTACATCACAAACACAAGATTTTTTAAAATTAAAACTGACAAATCCCCATAAAAAATAGCTATTACAAGAGCTATTAAAATGGAGGGAACAAATGGAAAACCTACCCTTACAGAGATTCTATTTGAAATTATCCTCTGAGCATTCATAATTTTAAGCAAATACATATCCTTTTCTGTAATTCCACCGGCCGTTTCAGTTTTAAAATAATAATCCAAACTGTCATCACCGCACGGGTATATTTTAAGATTAGTATCTCTACTGGATTCAATTAATTCACAGATTCGGGGATTATTGAAATAATAATTGTTTATCATCATCCCCACCTCCAGATCCTTAACTTCAATAAGCCTGTTGAAATTGTAGTCAATCAATAATTTTAAGGATTTGTATGATAAAAATCCTTTGAAAACCTCATTGTTGTTAAAGAAATCATTTTTAATACATAAATATATCAAAAAGCATAACAAAAATGGAAAAGATACCAGAATGCTGTTAATCATTACCGTGAATGAAAATGGATAGAATGACAATGTAGGAGAAATATTGAAAAAGGGTATGTTTATGCCGAATGGTATGACTGATGCGATTGAAGTAAATAATTTTACATCACCACCACCCCATACATTCAACTGCCACATCAGATAAGTAACAGTGAATGTGATAAGTAGTGAAATAATTGAGAAAAGAATAAATCTGATGTTGGCTGAAATTATCGTTAAAATCAGATTTGATATAAGCCCAAAAGAGATTAAAAAATAATTACATTTATCCGGAATATACCCCTTCTTAACATCAAAAATACTAAAGATAAAGCAAAAAAGAACAGTAACAATAATTTGAATTAAATAAATATCCTCTAAAATCATGATAAAAGATTAATGAAAAGAAGTATATTAATTATATAGTATTTTAAACAGTAATATTGTAGTAAAATGTAAAAATTAAATAGGGATGTAATATTGTGGTAAAATGTAAAAAAAATTAATTTTTAGAAAACTCATAGCTGGCTTCTAAAAATGCTTTAAATAAAGGATGAGGTCTGTTAGGTCTTGACTTGAATTCAGGGTGGAACTGACAGCCTACAGCCCATGGATGATTAGGAAACTCAACAATTTCAACTAAAAAGTCATCAGGACTGGTACCTGAAATAATCAAACCTTTGCTTTCAAGATTCTTTCTGTAATCGTTGTTGAACTCAAATCTGTGACGGTGGCGTTCCTCAACATCACTTTCACCGTAAGCATCGAAAGTTTTAGTATTTTCAATGATTTTACAGTCATAGGCACCTAAACGCATTGTTCCGCCCATGTTTTTGATTTTTTTCTGCTCCTCCATCATGTCAATAACAGGATAGTCAAGATTATCATCAAATTCAGAGCTGTTTGCACCGTCATATCCGTTTAGTCTGGCAAACTGGGTTACCATAGACTGCATACCCAAGCAGATACCGAATAGGGGAACATTGTTTTCAATTGAAAAATTGACAGCATCCAATTTGCCTTCAAAACCACGTTCACCAAAACCTCCCGGGATTAAAATACCGTCAAAACCGGATAAAATACTTTTGTCAAGCTCATCAACATCGGAACTTAAATATTCAATATTGGCCTTAACACCGATTGATGCGGCAGCATGCTGGATAGACTCACGGATGCTGATGTAGGCATCTTCAAGTTCAACATATTTTCCAACAATACCAATGGTTACTGCGGGATTCCTGATTTTAAGGGAATCAACAATATCTGCCCAGTTATCAAGTTTGGATGAATCCGGAGCAATATCAAGTGAAATCCTATTGACAATCAGCTCTCCAATATTATGCTCTTCAAGAACTAAAGGAACTTCATAAATTGATGAGGCATCAGGAGTGTTAACAACTGCATCTTTGTCAACGTCACAGAAATGAGCAACCTTGGCAAGTAGCCCATCATCAATCGGACGCTGCGACCTGCACACGATAACATCAGGGTTGATACCCATACTCCTTAATTCTTTAGTGGAATGCTGGGTCGGTTTGGTTTTGAACTCACCTGCAGCATTCAGATAAGGTATGAATGTAACGTGAACAAACATAACATTGCCTGAACCTTCATCATTACGCAATTGTCTTAAGGCCTCTAAAAATGGCTGGCTTTCAATATCACCAACAGTACCTCCAAGCTCAATTAAAACAACATCATAATCATTTTTCTGGGAGGTTTCATAAATCATCTCTTTAATACGGTTAGTGATATGAGGAATGACCTGAACACATTCGCCTAAGTATCCTCCTTCCCTTTCCTTTTTAATAACAGATTCGTAAACTTTACCTGTTGTAATATTAGCAAAACCTTCCAGTTCAACATCTAAAAATCTTTCGTAATGACCTAAATCTAAATCAGTTTCCATACCATCATTCGTTACAAAAACCTCACCATGCTGATAAGGATTTAACGTACCGGAATCCCAGTTCAAATAGGGATCAATTTTAATCGCGGAAACTTTTAAACCATAAGATCTTAAAATCCTACCTATAGAAGCGGAGGTAATTCCTTTACCAATTGAACTTACAACTCCACCAGTAATAATAATATATTTTGTCAGAAAAATCCACTCCATTATATAATATATTAACTTATATCATTCAATGTATATAATAATTTGTAAAAAAAATCAGATATTAAATAATTAATATCTATTACTTTATTATCAATACAATAGCTATTTATTTTATTAAAAACATTTTATAATTCGATTTAATTAGAAACAATATATTTTAAATAAAATATCTGGTGTTTAAAGATAAAATCACTTTAATATATTAAGAAGTAGAAAAATATTTATCAAAAATCTCAGAATAAAGTTTTACAAACTGATTGATTAATATCCGAATTGCACAAAACACAGGATAAAGCATATTTTACCGTTAATAATAGGAGGATTATTGGAAGGGGAAACTATCCCATTCATAAAAAACCCCAACCAATAACCAGATTTCCGAAAGGTGAAAGAAAAGTGCTCAAACTAAATATTTCACTCATTTCCAAGATAAAACATTAATATTAGATAAAGATAGAGGGACGAAATATTGTTTGAGACCTAAAACTATTTAACCACCATTAGATTTTGGTGATAAAAAAGTTAAAACTATTTTCTAAACCCAAAGTTATGAATATTTTCGAAAATAAAACATAACTCCTATACTAAACATCAAAAGATGTCAATGAATTTCCGGCTAAATATAACATACATTAATTATTATGTATGCAAAATAAGGTATGAACAACACTCCATAAATACTTAACTGATTTTTAAAGGCAATATTGACATGAAAAGGTAATATTATATGAGTTTGAAAAAAAATAATGTTAGCGAAAAAATATCATTGAACGGAAAAAGAGACATGTTAATCATAACTAATTCATTATGCTAGTCATTTGCATATGAGAAAAAATATTGTAAAATCAGCTATTGGGTGTTCGCCAAAATTAATTTTTTAATTTGAATTTTTTATAACTATGTTATATTTTTCTTGTTTTTTTAATTTTTCACATGAAA
>CADBPS010000154.1 GCA_902796575.1 uncultured Methanobrevibacter sp.
TTTCATGTGAAAAATTAAAAAAACAAGAAAAATATAACATAGTTATAAAAAATTCAAATTAAAAAATTAATTTTGGCGAACACCCAACATTAAAAATAAAATTAATGCATTATAATAATCTGTGCCCTAAACTGAATGTTTAACCATGGATGTAAAAATCGAAAAATGCATTCGAATTTGTAAAATTGTAAAATAATTTAATAAGGAAAAATTTTAGAATAATATATTATGAGAATAATTTTAGCAGGAACCGGTAGTGCAGTTGGGAAAACAACAATCGCAACTGGAATAATGAAAGTATTATCTGAAAAATATGATGTACAGCCGTTTAAAGTGGGTCCGGATTATATTGACCCTTCCTATCATACTTTAGCTACAGGAAACACTTCCAGAAATCTGGATTCGTTTTTCATGAGTAAAGGACAGGTTAGAGATTCATATAATAAGGCAATGCTGGATAAGGATATTGCAGTTATTGAAGGTGTAAGAGGTCTTTATGAGGGAATTGACCCTATAAATGATATTGGAAGCACTGCATCTATTGCAAAATCTCTGGAAGCTCCGGTTATATTAATAATCAATTCTAGAAGTCTTGTTAAAAGTGCCAGTGCACTGGTTTTAGGATTTAAAAGCCTGGATCCGGAAATCAATATTGCAGGAGTAATTCTGAATAAAGTTAAAAATAAAGCCCATTATCTGAAAACAAAAAGATCAATTGAAGAAATAACAAATACTGAAGTTATTGGGGGAATAATCCGGGACAATACTATTTCAATTGAACAGAGACATTTAGGACTAGTACCTGCCCGTGAGAGAAAAACTTCACTGAAGTATATTGATTTATGGTCACAGACAATAAAGGAATCAATAGATATTGACCGTCTGGTTGAAATAGCTAAAAGCGCTCCTAAAATCAAATCAAATACAACTCCAATATGGAATAAATTAAATAAACAAAAGGTTAAAATAGGCATTGCATATGATGAAGTATTCAATTTCTATTATAAAGAAAACATCGAATCCCTTGAGGCAAACAATGCTAAAATAGAATACTTCTCCCCATTAAATGATGAGCATCTTCCGGATATTGATGCTCTATACATCGGCGGAGGCTATCCCGAACTGTTTTCAAAAGAGCTCACCTCGAACAAAACTATGCTTAGCGATATAAAAGAATTTCATATGAACAGCCGTCCGATTTTTGCCGAATGCGGAGGATTAATGTATCTTATGGAGTCTATTCATGATGACAGGCAGGTCGGCATCTACCCATACAAATCTGTGCTGACTGACAGAGTGCAGGCGCTGAAATATACAATAGCTGAAGTTCAGTGTGACAATATCATATCCAAAAAAGGTGAAACGTTCAACGGACACGAATTCCATTACTCCAAGATTATTGTTGAATCTCCAAAAAATGATTTTGCATTCAAAATTACCCGCGGAAAGGGATCATACAATTTACAGGACGGATTTATGGAAAAAAATACATTGGCCAGTTATGTTCACACCCATGTTGCTGCAATGCCTGATTTTGGAGGAAATCTGTGTATATCGGCAAAAGAAAAATAGATGTATTTTCACCCTATATTCTGGTAGTTGCAATATTGGCATTTCTGATAATGGGTTATATCGGCTCTTTCAATTACCGTTTTGAAAATCCCCTGAATATGCAGGTGATTTTAACTGTTATCTTTTCATGTATTGCATTCATAGTCGGAGCTGTTTTTGTAGAACGTAAATTCAGGCCTAAGAAATACATTGAATACAATATATTATCGAGAAAACATCTTTTAATTTTAAGTCTTTTTGCACTGGTACTGCAGTCATTGAATATGCTTTTACTTGGAGGGATTCCTCTTTTTGACAGTGTTTTAAAATCACAGGCAACAACAAATTTATGGAGAATAGCCTATCCTTTATTTTTAATAGCTGTAAATATTTTAATAGCTAAGTATTATGACAGAAGATATCTGTTAATAGTTCTTTTGGGAGGATTAATGTTTGCCTTAAACGGATACAGAACATCTGTAATTGGAATACTTGCCAGTGTATTCATTAATTTATATTATCACGAAAAAATTTCAAAAAAAGTATCTCTGGGTTTTATAGCACTTATCATATTCTGCCTGTTAATAACCGGATATATTGCATCAAAATCAATTGCAAATCAGAACTGGACTTTAAATCCCGTTGAACTGATTTTTTTCAGGGCTGCCTTTACACTGGAAGTTCTTGAAAAAATCATACCTCTGAACAGTACAACACAGGGCCATATTTTATCCATGATTTTCTCATCGGGAAGCCCGCGGACTTTTATCGGAAATTATGTTATGCATTATGAAGTCTGTCTGACTTCAACTATTTTCGGTCCGGTACTGCTTGATTTCGGATATACCGGCCTTGCAGTTCAGATGCTTTTTATGGGAGGATTTCTATCACTGCTGAATAAGTTTAAAAATGGTGCTGGAATCGGATTATATTCTATTATTCTAACTCACACTCTAATCTGGATTGAAACAGGCCCAACTGACATTATGATATGGTTTTTGTACCTGCTGGGACTGATTTATATAATTCTATGTCTAAAAAATAGTGAAAATTAGACAAATATTAAAATGATTAAAATTATTAATGATGCAAAGAATATTACTGTTCCTCTGGTAATGAAAAGCCTTGATCTGTCGGCAAATGCAAAGGTTAGGCCGTATGACAATATGAAAGCCACAATCATTTCAACCAGACCGGCAATACCATAATTGATTTTCATAACATTAGCCAGAAGATGTGAAATCAGATAGGAAGAAAGCACAACAAGAACAACCGTGACAAAAGGATTGCCTAAAACTGATATCAAATCAATGGAAGATGATTTTTCCTCACCATAGTCATTATAATTCTGCGGGCGCAAATCATAGCTTTGATGTTTATTTTTATTGCTAAAAAGTGAGAATCTATTATTATTCTGCTGCTCATAAGCAGGATAGAGGGAATTTTTGTATACTATCGGATTTTCATCTCTTCTGCGCATCAGATATTCCATATCGGATGCATCATATGAATATTCAGGAAATTCATCTTCGACATTATGCGTACTTACGCTGTAGTCATCATCACTGTCTTCCTGATATGAAGAACTGGACTGATATTTCTTAGCCATTTCATGTAAATTGTCTCTATCAACCAGTTTAATATTTTTTCTTGAAGCATAATTTATAGTTTGTTGGGAAAAATAAGCAGAGGTTACAATAGCTATTTTGGAAGCTTTTAAATTAGCTGCCACTTCTTCCATTTCCTTCAGCAACTGAATACCAACTACATCATCTTTACTCTGATTGTCACATGCCAAAACAACACCAAAATCTCCGATATTTGTAGGAAGAACCGCATAAATATCAACGACTGCCTGTGATGTTTTAAAATTCTTATAAACATTAAACCCTGAGTCTTCCAGTACTTTAGCAATAAAATTAATTAATTGAGCTTTCTCCAAAAGTCCCACCCGTAAAAAATTCACTTAATACATATAGTTTAAATTAAATTATTATTAAAGTTTATTATAAACAAAAAACTTAATAAAATATATGAAGGTTTTGATTAGTAATGATGACGGAATAACAGCATCAGGAATATTCTCCGCAAAAAAAGCTGTTGAAGATTTATGTGAAACTGTAGTAGTGGCACCGGAAACACAGCAAAGTGGAATTGGCCATGCATTAACTTTATATGAACCATTAAGAGTAAATGAAAGAATATTGAATGATGGAACAATAGGATATGGCGTGACCGGAACCCCTACAGATGCAGTAACAATAGGACTTTTTAAAATACTTGATGAAAAACCTGATTTGATGATATCAGGAATAAACACCGGATATAATATAGGAAGATCTGAATTAACTACATCAGGAACCGTTGGAGCGGCACTTGAAGCTGCAAGTTTTAATATTCCCACAATAGCCATTTCACAGGAAGTAATCAGGGACGACATTAAATTTGAAAACGGAGATGTTGGAGTGGATTTCAGCTTTGCAGAAAAAATGCTTCACAAACTGGCAAAAATAGTTTTGAAAAAAGGTATGCCTGAAGGAGCTGATTTATTGAATGTTAATGTTCCTGCAAATCCGGTAAATGATAAATTTGAAGTTGTAAAACTTGGATATAGAATGTACGAACCAATAATTGAACAGAGACATGATCCAAGATTTCGGCCGTACTACTGGATTGGAGGTAAACCATACGAGTCAGATGAAAAGGGCAGTGACGGTTATGAACTAAGGGTTGAGAGGAAAACTACAATAACCCCATTAAAAATTGATTTGACGGGAGATTTAAAAAAATTAAAAGAATATTTAGAGATTTAAATCTTTAAGTATCTTTTCACGCTCTTCACGAAGTTCATTTAAAATTTTCTCATCAGTACAGCCGTCTTTTTTAAGTTGAGCTATTGTTCTAGTAATAGCTTCTAAATTACTCTCTAATTGATTAATTGACATAATATAATATTAAACATTAAAGTATATAAATTTTGAATGCAATATATTAAGATGTAAATCATTAAAGGGATGGAAGAATATGACAAATAATGATCAAGTGAACAAATTATTTTTACAATTTAAAGGGAAAAATGTGACAGTGGATTTAAGAGATAACAATCAGGCCAGCGGCAAAATAATAGCTATCGACAATTACTTGAATATAGTGCTTGAAAATGAGAATGGAATAGAAACCCTTAAAGGTGGAAATGTAGTTCTTGTTAGTATCAACGAATAATAACACCATTTAACCATTGCTAAACTACAAAAACCAGTTTGTTTGAATGAAATTTTAAAAAAAGATTAAAAGTCAATTGACTGATCGTGTTCAGGCAAACCGCCTTCCCATGCCTTCCGGGAAGTCCATGGTTCAGGTTTATTAACCCAAAACGGATCATTAGGATTCAATCCAAGGGGCAGGAAAACAGTACAGCATAAGTACAGACTTCCAGTGTTTAAATCCTCTCCGGCCATTTCAGGCTGATGACCGTTAAAACCCATTACCAGCCAGCGATTATTGCTGAAGTTCTGATCTCCCTCAAAGAAATTTTTCATCATCCTGGTCAGACCGGCTCTTACCTGTGAGGGTGCAATATTTTTTGGCAATATTTTAAGCAGTGCCACCTGGGACAATATATGAAAGATGCCCGTACGGTAACAGACAGCGTTGCCTATAACAGGAAATGTTCCTTCAGGTGAAATATATCTTTCCATCTGGGAAGATAATCTTGAAGACCTCATTAACTGAATGTCTAAAAATTCACCTTCATAAAGAGAATATTTTCTCATTACTACAAGAATATCATTGAGCAAAGGATGAATAAACAGGCTGTTATAGTAATCCAAGGCATACTGGTCTCCGTCACTATATATGGCATCACCAATATACAAACTGTCTCTGAACTTGTGAACAGCAAATCTTAAACGTTTTTTATCGCACTCTCCCGTGAACTCCAGGAGAGCTGCTTCAATAATTGATGTAAAAAGAATCCAATGATTATTATAAGGAGCTATCGCCCTGCTGTTTTTAAACTCATCAATAATTTTAGACTGGACATCCATTGGTAAATTAACCCATATTTTATTTTTTGAACGGAGCAAACCCTGAGCAAACAATGCAATACCAATTAAGGAACGTTTGGAATCAGGTGTGAACATGTAGTCCTTTTTGTTTGGATTGACAGCATTTGAAATAGCCTTTAATGTAAAGCCAATATATTTTTCACGAAGCCTGCTTTCCTCTGAACCATCGTACTTCAGAGCCAACCATGGGGATATACCATTAAAAACTGAAGCAAAAGCTTCAAGATGTGCTGATTTTGAAGATTCTGGATTATTAGATTCAACAATCATATTTTTCCTTAAAGAATCTCTTGCAAGATTCTCCAAAACAGGACGCGCTACTTTCTGCAAAACACCTAACCAGTACAACCTGTCTTCCCAGACAGACACCTTTTCTTCCTCAACCGGAATTTCATCTTCTTTCTTTTTTAATTTACCAAAGAACCCACTCATGTAGAAATCCTTTGTTAAACATATTATATAAAGTTATGTTGAACAATCTCTTCTGGATTTTTAGAAGGAATATCAATCTGTAAGCATTGATATGTTACAATTGCAGAATCAATATTTTAAAAAAAATAAATAAAGTGAATTAAATTTTGCAGTTGCACTAAATGAAGATAACATCTTATCCTTCACATTTCAGCTTATTTATTTCGGGCACTGTAAAAAATATCACGATGATTAATAGAGCTATTGTAAATGTGGTGAATTAAAAAAATGAAAAATGAGAAATAAATTATACTGAATAAAAATCTTTATTTTATTCAAAACAAATAATACAATCTATATAAAGTATAGTGTGAGGTTTTGTAAAAATGTCTGAAACAATGTCAGAAAAAATTTTGGCCAGAGCATCGGGTAAGGATAAAGTCGAAGCCGGAGACATTATAATCGCAGATATTGATGTTGCAATGATTCATGACTTAACGGGACCCCTTGCTGTTGAATCTTTCGAAAAAATCGGAGTGGATAAAGTATGGGATTCATCTAAGATTGTTATTCCATTTGATCATCAGGTTCCAGCAGATTCAATCGATTCGGCCAACAATCATATTATAATGAGAAATTTTGTTGAAAAGCACTCAATTGAAAACTTCTATGATGTCAATGCAGGTATATGTCATCAGATTCTTCCTGAACTGGGACATGTCGTGCCTGGAGAAGTTATTGTTGGTGCTGATTCGCATACATGTACTCATGGAGCATTAGGTGCATTTGCAACAGGTATCGGTTCAACAGACATGGCAATGGTTTTTGCTGAAGGCAATTTATGGTTTAAAGTTCCAGAAACCAACCGATTCGAAATAAATGGTAAGTTAAAAAACAATGTATATGCAAAAGATGTTATTCTACATATAATCGGTGAAATAGGTGCCGACGGTTCAACATATAAGGCATGTGAATTTGCAGGTGAAACTGTAGGTAATATGAGTATTTCCGACAGGATGGTTCTGTGTAATATGGCTATTGAAATGGGCGGGAAAACCGGCCTGGTTGAGCCTGATGAAAAAACAGTGAATTATGTTAAAAAACATTCAAACAAAGCATATAAAATATTCAAAACAGATTTGGATGCACAGTCTCTGAATGTCATTGACATTGATGTCAGCGAACTGGAACCTCAGGTGGCATGCCCCAATAATGTGGATAATGTAAAGCCTGTCAGTGAAGTTGACCGAGAAATTGATCAGGTATTTCTGGGATCATGCACAAACGGCAGAATAAGTGATTTAAGGGATGCTGCAAAAATTTTGAAAGGTAATAAAGTAAATGATAAAGTCAGAATGCTGGTTATTCCTGCATCAAGAGAAATTTATATGCAGGCTTTGGATGAAGGACTGATTAAAATATTTGTTGAATCGGGAGCCCTTGTTTCACCGCCATGCTGTGGCCCGTGTCTTGGAGGCCATACCGGAATTATTGGAGCAGGAGAGGTAAGTTTATCAACCTCCAACCGAAATTTCAAAGGAAGACAGGGATCACCGGACGGCGAGGTTTACCTGTCATCTGCAGCAGTGGCTGCCGCATCAGCTATTGAAGGAAAAATTATTGCACCGGAGTGAATATTTATGAAAGGAACAGCATGGAAATTTGGAAATGATATTGATACAGACATTATACTTCCTGGAAGATACTTAATCTACACCGATGAAGAAATATTATCCTCCCACTGTATGGAAGGTTTGGATGAAAATTTCTCCAAAAAATGCCAGAAAGGAGATTTTATTATTGCCGGAACTAATTTTGGATGCGGCTCATCACGTGAACATGCACCGATTGCAATAAAAGGAGCAGGAATTCAGGCAGTAATTGCAGAATCTTTTGCAAGAATATTCTATAGAAATGCAACAAATGTTGGTGTTCCATTACTCGAAGCCCCAGGCATCACTGATCTGGTTGAGGACGGTCAAAAAATTGAAGTCAACATGGATAAAGGCATCATCATACTGGAAAACGGAGAAGAAATTACTTTTAAAAAACTACCTTCATTTATGCTGGATATACTTGACAAAGGCGGACTGATTGGATACTTAAAGGAAAAAAACAGGGGATAAAATGAAAGAATTTATTTTGAAAAAAAGCAACAGCTACAATTTTTATAAAAGCAACTATGAATCCCTGCTTGAAGAGAACGCCCGACTGAATCAGAAACTGGAACAGTACCAGAAAGTCTATCCTCCAAAGAAATGTCCGATTTGCGGTTATGAAGGAATTGACTTTAAACCTTATGTTAATATTATCCACAGGGAAGTTGAATGTCCAAAATGCAGAAGCCATGAACGTCACAGAGCATTATGGCTATTTTTTAATGAGCGAAAAGATATTCTAAAGAAAGGAAATACATTTCTGCATTTTGCTCCCGAACCTCAGTTTAACGAACTGTTCAGAAGTTCGGGAATGGAATATCATCCGGCTGACATAAGCAGCGAAAACTCACTTGTTGAAGAGCTTATTGATGTTCAGGATATTCCTTATGAAGATAATTATTTTGATTTAATATACTGCTCCAATATTTTGGAACATGTAGAGGATGATAAAAAGGGAATGAGTGAGCTTTATCGTGTTTTAAAACCTGGAGGAAGGGCTTTAATATTGGTTCCGATTAATGGGATTTCCTATGAAATGCCTGTTGATAAATCAAAAACTTTTGAAAATCCGGAATATAATACTCCAGAGTTAAGAGAAAAATATTATGGACAGTTTGATCATGTCAGACTCTATGGAACAGATTTTAAAGACAAATTGACTGATGCCGGATTTAAAATACTCGCAGATGATTACATTAAAAATCTTGGTCATGAGCTGATTGACAGATATGCATTAATAAAAGATGAAAATATATTTGAATGTACTAAATAGGTGGATTTATGACAAATAAATATAAAATAGCTGTTGTTCCAGGTGACGGAATAGGTTTGGAAGTAATGGATGCTACAATTTCCATTTTAAATGAACTTGATGTAGATTTTGAATACAATTATGCTGATGCCGGTGATGAGTGTCTGGAAAAAACCGGAACTGCATTGCCTGAAAAAACAATTGATACTGTAAGAAAAAGCGATGCGTGTCTGTTCGGAGCTGCAGGAGAAAGTGCTGCTGATGTTATTGTAAAATTACGCCAGGAATTAAAACTCTTTGCTAATTTAAGACCGGTGAAAAGCTATCCAAATACGAATTCAATAGCTGAAAACATTGATTTTATAATAGTGCGCGAAAATACTGAGGGATTATATATTGCAGATATGGAAGAAATGACTGAAGATGGAGCAATAGCCAAACGTGTAATTACCCGTGAAGCTGAAAGTAGAATAATTGATTATGCATTTCAGTATGCAAAAAACAATAATAAATCCAAGGTTACGGGAGTTCACAAAGCCAACGTTTTAAAGAAAAGTGACGGTTTATTTAAACAGATATTCTATGAAATCGCAGAGAAATATCCCGATATTGAAAAAGAGGATTTCTATGTAGATGCAACTGCAATGTATCTGATAACCAATCCCGAGAATTTTGAGGTTATTGTAACAACAAACCTCTTCGGTGATATACTGTCTGATGAAGGTGCCGGTCTTGTTGGAAGTCTTGGTCTGATTCCTTCTGCAAATATAGGTGATGATGGTGCATTATTTGAACCTGTTCACGGATCTGCTCCCGATATTGCCGGACAGAACAAGGCAAATCCAATAGCTATGATGCTTTCAGCAGTGATGATGCTTAGATACCTTAATGAAAACAGAGAGGCAGAAATATTTGAAAATGCTATATTAAAGGTTTTAGAAGATGGTGAAATACTAACTGGCGATATGGGAGGCAATTCAACAACTAAAGAAGTAACTGAAGCCATCAGAACTGCATTAAGAGGGATGTAATTGAGTGAATTAAAAAACAGAGAACTGTTAATATCCTATGCATTTCCTCCGACAAATACCACTACAAGTAATGTAGTAGCAAAAAGAATTCTTGATGAAAAGAAAAGTGTTGATGTAGTTTGCGGAAGGCTGGATAATTTAAGTAAAGATTATACAATGGAAAATGTCCTGAAAGAATATATCAGCAGCAAATATGTTATTGATATAGATTTTTCAATAGAATGGGACAATATAAAATTTTTCAGTACCAAAGCTATGGAAACTCTTGATAGTCTCGATGTTTATGAAAAAATTTACAGCAGAGCATTCTTTTCCCATTCCCATTTTCTGGCACTTGAATATAAATTGGCTCATCCCGAAACGTACTGGAGAGCGGAATTTTCAGACCCCCTGGTCAAGCCGCTTGGAAGAAGAACAAGCAGTAAAATAAATGATGAAGAATATGTTAAAAGAATGAATGAACTGTTAAAAGCCAGAAATTTTGAGCTGATAAGCTGTGAAGACGATGTCAATGCAATTTGTGAATATCTGACATATCTTTATGCTGATGAGATTATATTCATAAATAAAAACCAGAGAAGAGTAATGATTGAGGATTCACGATTTGATGTTGAAAATATAATTAACGAAAAAAGCACAATATCTCCTCATCCCACATTGGATGATAAATATTATAATATAATCAAATCCAACTATGAAGTTGACGAGAATTACCTTAACTTCGCATATTTCGGCAATATCTTTTCCAAAAGAAGTTTTGAGGATTTCATATCATCATTTGAAAATGTTGACGATGAAATAAAAATCCGAATACATATTTTTTCAAACAATAAAACATTATTTGAACAGATTCTGTCAAATAAAATATTTGATAAGGTTATATTAAATGAAGAAGTGAATTATTTGGAATTTTTAAATTTAACCAAAAAATTTGATGTGCTGCTTGTAGAAGACAGCTATACTCTAAGTGACTGTGAAATTAATCCCTATCTTCCATCAAAATTATCGGATTACATCGGGAGCGAAACATCAGTTTGGGCAGTTTGTGAAAAAAACAGTCCAATGTACAGTATGGATATTGAATATAAATCTATATTAGGTGATTATTCATCAAATATCAGCACCATAAATCAAATAATAAATGATAAGTTAAATTTAACTTTGAAAAATACTGCATTGGATGAGAAAATCTATGCCAGACAGAGAGTGAATCATCTGACACAGAAAATTACTGAATTAATTGATGTTGCTGAGATGGAATTTAAAAAAGATGCTGAATATGAGAAAAGAATAGCTGAATTAAATCATAAAATTGAAGAATTGGAAAATGAAAAGTCAGATATAGTCAATTCTAACAGTTGGAAGTTGACAAAGAATTTCAGAAAAATTGGAAAAAAATTTAAATAAGTTAAAAAAGTTATATTAATATTGATTAAAGGAGATTTATATTATGAGAAAATTAACTAGAATGCAATGGGCTGCTATTTTCATCATAGTCATTATGGTGTTAAGTGGAGTTGCCGGTTTCTTACTTTTAGTATTTGCTTGATAGAGGAATGATAGAAATGGTAAAATACGAAATTGCTGCAGTTGTTGCAGAATTCAACTTTGACATCACACAGATGATGTTGGATTTAGCTAAGGCCGAAGCTGAAAATAGAGATTGTAAAATTACTAAAGTTGTGGCAGTTCCAGGTGTTTTTGACATGCCGCTTGTCATCAAGAAATTACTTGAAAAGAATGAATATGACGCAATAATAACCTTAGGAGCGGTAATTGAAGGAGCAACTGACCATGACCAGATTGTAGCACAACATGCATCCCGTAAAATAGCTGATTTAGCACTTGAATATGATACTCCAGTAGCATTAGGAATTACTGGACCCGGAATGACAAGATTGGATGCTCACAGACGCGTTAAAAATGCAAAAAGTGCAGTTGAAGCAGCTATTAAAATGTGTGACAGATTAAGTGAAATATAGATGATTATATGGAAATTTTAAAACCTGATGAATTACGGGAAAAATTCAATGATCCATGGGTTGCACCCTACGAAAAAGTTTTAACAATGGTTGACGGCGACAAGGTGGAAATTGTTGAATATCACCCATGTATTTCCGGATCACACTGGCTACTGCATCAGTATAAAAACAATTCAGATTTAATTGATGATGCATATCGTGACGGGAACAAGCATGTTTACAAGTGCCATATAGGATGTTCACCGGTTGATTTAAAAGCCAGTTTCAGTGCAGCAGGAATTAATGAAATACAAGTTATTGATGATGAAGTTAAAGTAACACATTCAGGACTTGCTGGAGCAGGTGTTGGAGCCGGAATGTGCAGAGGAATGGGTAAAGGTGTTAAATATGTTGAACTTATGGAATCCGGCGGAGGATCAAAGGAAGGAAAGGCAACAGTTGTAACACCAAAACTTGAAAAAGTAGTAATCGGAGTTGACGATACCGATACAAAAGATGCCGGTGCTACATGGACAATGACACATAATTTAGGTGTTGAACTGGCAGATGAAGGTTTTGAATACCTTGACCATATTATTGTTCAGCTTTATCCTCACAACCCCCATAAAACTCAGAACTGTGTATCCATTGCACTGACATTTGCTGTTGAAAGTGAAAAAAAGGATGCTTTGGTTAATAGAGTAATTGAAATCCTTAAAAGAGATTCATTGTCTGATAAAACAGCAATAGCTATTCTTGAAGGGCTTGATATTCCTAAAAAGTTACGTGAATATTCAATTAAAACCAAATCCGGGATGATGGACATTGAAACTGCTGAAAAAACTGCAGAAGAATTAGATATTGATTTGATTGCAGTTACAGGTAACCAGGGTAAAGTTGGTGCTTTGGCAGCTCTTGGTCTTTATGATGATGTTGAAGAAGCTGTAAAAGCTTATAATAACGAATAGGGGAATTTAATTCTCATATTCATTTAATTTTAAATTGATGAAATTTTCATTGTCAAACAGTTTGATTGATGATGAATTCGTATTTTTAAATTTTAACTGAAGTTGATAATCACCATATGTAAAGTTATAGTTGGAAAGGGATGAATTAAAGTAAATATCGCCTGCATACTTACCGTCGACATTAATAGAATATGTTTCATTTTCCCTGAAAATTCCTGTTGAATTTGAAACAGACACATTATTGACTATTACTTCGTAAGTCCATCCTCCATTTTGCCTAGGAGTTATTACAAAAGTTTCATCAAATGATATGTTTGAATTATTGTAATTGTGATAAGCAACACTGTTTTCAAAAGTATCACCCAGTTTACTGTTCTGAATTACATCACCTTCATCAACACCAAGTGCATTTCTTGCTTCAAATGGAAGTCTTAATATATCTGACTCGGAGTTCCTACTGTCATTTATTGTATATGATTGATTAAATATATTCATCGTATCACCAGATTTAATTCCAAGAGTCATCATTGCATCTGGTGGTATCCGTATCATATCTGATTCATTTTCAACTGCAGTGTCTACAGTAAAAGGTCCTCTGACTGAAATCGTATTATCAGCCGTATCATCTGCAAAAATAATTAAATTTCGTGAATTCGGTTCGATTGAAATGGCACCGTTATCAAAAGTAGCCGCCCCAATAAACGTGGAAATCATCAGAATCAATATTACAACAGAAATAATCAGTGGAAAATGTATTTTAACAAATGACTTTAATAAACCGCCCTTAGGGGTTTTTCTATACATCATTATTGACTGGATAATAACTTTGATTAAATAGTAAACGGCTATAACAATACCAACAACCGATATTAAAACACCAATAGCTAATGGAATAAAATTAACGAAAAATATTGTGAATAATCCTAAAATAATTAAAGACAAACCTACAATAGACATCCTGATAAAATACCCAATGTCATCAATCATAGTTACCCTGCCGTATTTATTGGCACGGTTCATAATTGTTCTGACAACTTCATTGGCCATCATATTCAAATCGGACAATGGAGACATATCATGCTCAATTGCTCCAATATCAACTTCCAAAATAGAAATACCCAAAACATCGGCATCAATAACAATTCCAACATCGACACCGTAATCTTTTTCAAATTTAATTTTCTTTAACACTTCTTTTCTGGCGGCAAACTGACCGCTCAGCGGCTGTTCAAATGAAATTTCCGGGAAGAAAAAGTTTAATAAAGGCTTTGCGGTCAATTCAGTTACACGCCCGCTTTCACGTGCAAACTTTGTTTTGGTAATATCTGTTTTTCCATATAGAATCGGCTTTATTATAGCTTCTACTTTTTTTGAAGTTAAATTATGGATATCTGCATCGATAAATGCTATAATATCACAGTCGGATTGTCTATAGCCAGTGTATAATGCTTCACCTTTTCCCTTATTCGTTTCATGATTTATAACAATTGCTCCAGCCTTAGATGCTTCGGATTCAGTATTATCAGTTGATCCGTCATTGACAACAATAACTTCATCAATAAATGAAACTTTTCGAATAACTCCAACAACCTTCGCTACACTATCCTCTTCATTAAAAGCAGGAATAATAACTGTAACCTTTTGATATTTTGGTTTTGAATTTTTTACACTAGCAAATAAAAATACAAGAAGTACAAATAACCAATACAAAATCTTCACCTAAAACATAAACACTGTATATAATCTTGTTATTTAAATACTATAAATGTTATGAATTATATTATTTAATAAAATGGATTTAAACAATCAAATTATCATTTTTCTCAAGCAATATTGTCAAACTTCCCATCTTCCCACTCCAAATAATTATTTATGAAAATTTCATCAATACCCAATTCTTCAATGAAGGAAACAATAGTTTCATTATTGATTGGTTTAGAAATTATTGAAAATCCTTCTTCATCCCTTGAAATGAACAGAACATCATTCAAATTCATATGTTTTAAAATCTCCGGGCTGTGAGTAGTTACAAAAATTTGTTTTTTATTCGAAGCTTCGCCAATCATATCTACAATTTTAGAAAACAAAGAAGGATGTATATTCCTTTCAGGTTCTTCTATAAATAAATATCTTGAATCATCAAAATATAATGATACAACTAATGAAATAACATTACTGGTTCCATCAGAAATGAAAAATGAAGGAATTTCAATCTTATTGATTGCCTCAGTAACTGAATACATCATTTTATCATCGCTTAATTGGTCTGTACCAATATTCCCAATATATGGAAGTAAATCATTGACTAAATTCATGAATTTACGCTTATTATTCTTATCTTTAAATATTCTATTTAAAATTACAGCTAAATTCTCACCATGTTTCACTAAATTATTATCTCCATTAATTTCACTAACTCCTTTAGAAAATTGGGGATTGAAATTATAACATCCAATATCTTTAAAAATAAACTCTAATGGAATCGGAAATGAAGATAATGGGGAATTAATTAATGGAATCTTTCTTAACTTAAAATTATTTGTTGTTACATCCAGCATTGCTTCTGGAATCAGATTATTAGTCGCGAAATATTCTTCTTCTTTTTTTAATCCGGCTGTAAATTCTCCATGGTTATTGTTAATATAGAGAGTATTTTGAGAAATAATCTCATAATCTGCATCATTAAATTTATACACATCAAAATTATACTCCAATTTTTCAGAAAGGATTTTATATCCTCCTTTATTGAAATTAATACATATTTCATAGAAGAAATCTTTAAACTGTAGAGTTATGTCTTCATCTTTTAATTCTTTTTGAAAACTGGACAAAGCTAAGCTAATACCATCAAATTCTTTATCATCAAAAAAAAACTTTCAAACATGTTGGATTCTCATCTGAATTTAAATTAAGATTCTTCAGGTATGATTCACCATGTTTTCTACATGCTTTATCAAAATCTTGTGATAAGTCTTTTAAAAAATCAAAAATTTCAACAAAATTAGATTTACCTGCAGCGCAAGATCCAATTAAAAGATTAGATTTATTGAATTCGACAGATACATCTTTAAAAGTTTTAAAATTTTTAACTTCAATTTTTGATAATCTCATGAAAATCACAACGACTTTTTTTTGTAAATTTAAAGTGGTTTATGATTGTGAAAATATATAAATATATCATTATATCATTGATGTCAACCAACTTTTAATTTAAATCTAGTAATCTGCAAAAAATATGCGAATAAGT
This sequence comes from uncultured Methanobrevibacter sp., assembly GCA_902796575.1. GTDB lineage: Archaea > Methanobacteriota > Methanobacteria > Methanobacteriales > Methanobacteriaceae > Methanocatella. Next base: position 16,147 of record CADBPS010000154.1, read on the forward strand.
GATATCAGCATATCTCTAATACTTAATGCAGCATAATTCACTATGCTAAAGATATATTTCAAGTGAAAATTCAAAAAACAGATTTAAAGCAAGACTGGACAAATAAGATTTGTAAAAATAAGGACTTAAGAACCATGATTTGGCATATCGTGAAAATCAATTAATTTTAAGACATGAGTTTCAAGTGTAAAAAAATAATTAATGGATTATAATTGTGTTGGCACAATCCAATCCATTATAAGATGATGTTATAATATAGTCTCCATGAGGCAGGTTAATTTTTAAACTGGCTACACCTAAGGCATTGGAAGTTCTTGAATATAAAACTCCATTAATATTAAATGAAACCTTCTGGTTTGGAGAAAGATTACCTACAGAATCTAAAACCGTCACTTTAAAGGCAGACCCGTCAAAACTGTACATCTCCAGATCGGAAGAAATAATCGTGGAAAGTACTTTAACATTATTTGAAACTCTTAACGTGTTATATTCAGCAGTTACAATATAATCACCCGGAGGAAGATTAATATTCAGACTTGCAACACCATCAGAATTTGTTTGTCTTGTGTAAAATACACCGTTAATATTAAATGAAACATTAACACCTGATAATGGAAGACCGTTGTCATTCAATATCTTAACTGTATATTTGGATGCATTTCTATAATACTTGGTTAAATCATTGTTTTCAACAATAGTTGATAATATTTTAACATTAGCAGATCCTAATTCTTTGGTTTCAGTATTATTAACTGTTATAGTATAATCACCGGGAGGCAGATTAATATTTAATCTGACAAAACCCTCCGAATCAGACTGTCTTTTATACAAAATACCGTTAATATTCATTTCAATGAGAGTGTTTTTCAGGGGATTTCCTTTATAATCAAGAACCTGACAGACGAATTTGGAAGCATTTCGGTAATATTTAACCAAATCGCTGCAAATAACAGTTGATTTGACAGTTAAGCTAATGGTAGAATTGGATTTTAAATACAATTCATCACCATTGAAGAAAATATCTACTGTATAGTTACCTGAATTCAAATTAGCAGGTAAAGATGCTTCACCACTAGAATTGGTTGTTCTGTTATATTTTATTTCATTAATTACAGCTGTAACGTTTTTATTCGAAATAGGATTATCTTTGGAATCAGTCAGCCGAATCCTGATTCTGGTACCATCATGATAATACATTGTTATGTTGTCTGCTTTAATTTTGGTCGTGACAACATCAATTAAAAAGTCATCTTCAGCAGAAACGACAACATAATTCGTTTCATTGAATACTGCCTTAACATGATAATTACCATAGTCCAGATCTGTTAAATCCAATTTTGCTTTACCGTTGAGTGCTGTAACATTATATGAATCATTGTTAACAAAAACAGCAACTGTAGTGTTAAGATTACTGGATAAATTAACACAAATTTCAGCACTGTTAAGAGATTTATTGACTACTAGAGATATCGTTTCATTTAATTTTTTGACTTCAAATTCAACTGTTTTATTCGTACCGGCATAAATTGAATTGCCACTGAAATATACTGTAGCATTATATTTGGAAGCATTTAAAATATCTTCCAGTTTATATATGGAACTGGAATTAAATACATAATTTTTATTGTTAACTTTTAAAATTAATGTTTCATTCAGTTTGACACCATTAATTCCCGTTAAATTAGCAGCTATTAACAAATCATCATTATAATAAATATCCGGAATACTGACTTCAAGATTGGAGTATAACTTGTTTATAATTAGGCTGCCTTCAAATGAACTTCCCTCATAACCGTCATTTCCAGTATAAACTGCCTTAAACGGATAGGTGCCCGGAAGCAAATTATTTTCAAGAAGAGTTTTCTTATTGGTATCCAGACTATAACTTTCATTGCCGTTAATGGTTAAGTTAATAACTGAATTAACCAAATTCCCCTCAACTGTTTTTAAACTAACATCTACAGTTAAAATATTTGAATAAGGTGAATGTGAAATACCCACTATTAAATTTGTTGCACTTGAAGAATTAACTACCTCATAATCATTTGAAGAGGAATAATGTGAATTTGCAATATATGTTACATTAATATAATTCAAGCCGCGATTCAAATGAGCATTTGTAAGATTTGCAATTCCCCTTACAACATCAACAGTATAGGATTCCCCATTTACTGTGAACTGCGCACTGCCCATGTTAACCAGATTAGCATACTGGTCTGTTATACGGGCAACAACATTGGATTTGGATTCAGAATAATGAACCTCCTCCAGAGCCGTATTTGTATTCAAATTACCTACAGTGAAAACCTTAATAGCTGCCACCTGTGAATTGTACCAGTGGCCTCTGTCACTCATGTTTATTGTGTAGTTGTAGAAATCATACCATGTTTCACCGTCATAACTGAAATATGAAATGTTCGGCCTGTAAAGAGTTCTTAAAAGTGAAGCTTTTTCAGAAATTGGAATTAAAGCTTCAGAAGTGGTATTAATTTTTAAAACAATTTTAAATATATCTCCGGCATATACCGGGATGAATTCGTTTAAATTGAATGTGAAATAACCCGGAGTGGAAAAGCCTTCCTGCGTGATTTTTAAATCATCATTGACATAAATCTGTGCTGTCCAGTTTGTATAATCATTGAAATAAGTTGAAAATGCAGCTATCGTTTCATCGGAAGTTGAATTGTAGATGTTCTGATACCATGCACATTCCTGATCGGTCAGGAAATAATCTGTAATACCTGCAACATCATACTGATAATTCCTGATATATTTGACAGTGTCATTTAAAATAAAAGTGTATGATGCCTTGCTGTCATTGACCATTGCCAGACTAACATCATAATAGGAAACATAGAAATATCCCCCATAACCCCAGTGATCACCCCAGCTGTTTTTACAAATCCAGGCGCCGTTTTCAGGAGGAACGGTTTGCCCGAAATTATCCTTTGAGTAATTATCATCCCACCCTATGATTGCAACTGCATGATTACGGCCTGTCTTTATGTCAGTATGGTACTGATTACTTTTGCCTGTTGAATATATGGCTGAATAAACAGCACCATAATCCATAATAGCTTTTTTAATAGCATCATTGTCTGTATAGCTTTTACGTTCAAGATAAATAACATTTTGAACACTGATAACATTGTCAAGAAGTGGAGAAACAACAGAATTTTCAATATATGCATCGTCAGACTCATTGACAGGTCCAAGCCAGCTGGCCAGATAACCGATTGACATGGCAGTTACTCCCCCTTTGTTAACCTCATGAGTCCATCCGTAACTGGAAAAGTCAGCCATTATATTTTTCATATTATCCTCAGAAAAATCATAAGCCACTCCTGTAGCTTTAAGCAGACATGATTCAAGTGCGGCAAGTGAAGCAAAAGCCCAGCAGTTACCATTGCTTCCCTGATTTTTAACGGGAGTTACCAAATTGTAATCTCTTAAATCGTAACTGGAAGGCAATGAACCGTTATATGAGGAATTGTAAAATCTTTGAGTTAAATCATAATTATCAAAAATAGTGTTTGGAACTGTGGTTTCAAATAATTCATTGTCATAATAGCTGTTGTTTGTCAGTTTTTTATCATATGATATTAAATAAGCAGCAGATCCTTCTCTAGCTTTATTTGATGAAAAATTATTGGAGTTTAGGGAAAGTGTAGAATTATCACAAAAGACTCCTCCACCATAATAATCAGCAGAATTATTGGAAAAAACAGAGGATGAAATATTTAAAACACCATAAATCTTGTATATCGATCCTCCGTGAAGAGCCTTATTGTTATTTGCCCTTGAATTGTTAACAACAAAGGTGGAATCTAAATCACAGACAGCTCCGCCTAATGCACTGGCAGAATTATTAAAGAAACTGCAATTGTTAATATATACAACTGAGGAATAAGCATAGATTGCACCCCCATAATTAGCGGAATTATTGTAAAAAGTACAGTTGGTTAAATGAACATTTCCTCTGTTTAAAGTGGAAAGTGCACCACCGGTATATGAGGAAGAATCCATAAAAATCACATTTTCACAAGTTAATGTATTACGGTTAGATATTGCAGCATTTTTAATAGTTAAATTCTTTAAAACCAGATTACCATTAACTGTAAATAGTGTTTGAGAGTACTTTATAACCGTATTTTCAGGGTCACACCCAATAATCACATTGCTTGTAATGGTTTTTGATGAATCTATTTCATATTCACCATTGGCCAGACATATTGTAGAATCATCAACGATTCTTGAAGCAGTTAAAGTATTATATGGATTGTCAGCCGTACCATCGCCGTCAATTTCAGATGATGCGTCAAAATAAATTATATCATTATCCACATCACCGACAACATCAGTTTCATTATTCTCAGCATAACAAGCTGGAATTAAAACCAATACTATCATAATTATAAAAATTATTTTCGGATTAAACATGATATGTATTTTATACAAAAAATCTTAAAAAGCTATCTATTGTAACTGTAAAAAATTTATTAGGAAAATAAAACATACCTAATGTCTGATGAGCAAGGTCACAATATCTAAAGTACTTCAGCAGGAACTTGATTTAAAGGAATGGCAAGTTAATAAAATAATTGAATTAATAGACAACGGTAACACAATTCCATTCATAGCAAGGTATCGTAAGGATGTAACAGGTTCTGTAAACGATGATACTTTAAGAAAATTTGAATCAAGACTTAAATATTTAAGAAATCTTGAAGACAAAAAAATCAAAGCAATAAATAAAATCAATTCAGTGGGGAAACTAAATAAAGAACTTGAAAAGAATATTTTAAATGCAAAAACCCTGGTTGAACTGGAAGATTTGTACAGGCCTTTTAAAAGTAAAAAACAAACAAGAGCTTCAATAGCTAGAGAAAGAAATTTAGAACCGTTAGCCAAAATTATTATGGAACAGAATGCCAAAAAAAGCATTTCAAAAATTGCAAAAAGATTCATTAATCCAAAAAAAGGAATCAATAATTCTGATGATGCCATCAATGGTGCTAAAGATATTATCGCAGAAATTATTTCAGATAATGCCGTTTTTAGAAAAAAGATTAGAAAAAACACATTTTACAAGGGTAAAATTGAGACAAAAGTCAAAAACAGGGAAATTTCAAAAGAATATGAACTTTATTACCAATACAGCGAAGATTTAAAAAGAATTCCCCCGCACAGAATTCTAGCTATTAACAGAGCTGAAAAGGAAAAGGTAATTAAAGCAAAGATTGCTGTTAATACAGATGGTGCAGTAAAATATCTGTCAAGGCATATTCTGATAAACAAATCCAGAAATCCTGCAAAAATCAAATATAATCCATATACAACCCCAATTATAATGGATGCCATTAATGATTCCTATAAACGCTTGATTGCACCTTCAATTGAACGTGAAATCAGAAATTTTCTAACGAAAAAAGCAGAGGAAAAATCAATTGAAGTATTTGCCGGAAATCTCAATCAGCTGCTGATGGAATCACCAATTCCAAATAAAACCATTATGGGATGGGATCCTGCTTTTAAAACAGGCTGTAAACTGGCAGTTATCGATAAAACGGGGATGGTTTTAGAAACTTCCCTAATATATCCCACACCCCCTCAAAACAGGATAGCTGAATCAAAAATCATTGTTAGGGATTTGATTAAGAAATATGATATTGACATTATTGCCATTGGCAACGGTACTGCTTCAAGAGAATCTGAAAGAATAGTAAGTGACATTATCAAAGACAGCGATGTTAAGTATGTTATTGTTAACGAAGCAGGCGCTTCAGTTTATTCTGCCAGCACACTGGGAAGTGAGGAGTTTCCTGATTATAATGAAGGTGAACGCAGCGCCGTCAGCATTGCCCGAAGACTGCAGGATCCTTTAGCGGAACTTGTTAAAATCGACCCGAAATCAATCGGTGTCGGTCAGTATCAGCATGACATGAATCAGAAAAAATTAAATGAATCATTGAACGGAGTTGTTGAAAAAGTGGTTAATGAAGTTGGTGTTGATTTAAATACAGCTTCTGCAAGTCTGCTTAATTATGTTTCAGGCATTACAAAAGCAACAGCTAAAAACATCATTGAGTACAGGGAAATTAACGGTGGATTCAGGAACAGAAAAGAATTGTTGAATGTTAAAAAACTGGGCAGCAAGACCTATAAGCAGTGTGCAGGCTTCGTTAAAATTCCGGATTCAGATTATCCTTTTGATAATACTATGATTCATCCGGAATCATATGAAATCTGTGAAAAATTCCTGAAATCAATGGGTTATAAAGTCGATGATATTGGAAATATGGATTTGGACAATATACATTTAAATGAAATTGCACATAATTTTGATATAGGGATAGAAACTTTAAAAGATATTATCAGTGAACTTAAAAAACCCGGCAGGGATCCCCGTGAAGATGCTGACAAGCCTAAATTGAGAAAAAATGTACTTGAAATTAAGGATTTAAAAGAAGATATGATTCTTGAAGGTACTGTTAGGAATATTGTTGATTTCGGTGCTTTTGTTGATATAGGTGTTCATCAGGACGGACTAGTTCACATTTCCCGGCTGTCAGACAGATATGTATCCCACCCACTGGACGTTTTAAGTGTCGGTGAAATTGTTGATGTAAAAGTATTGAATGTTGATGTTGAACGCAGGCGAATTGATTTGACAATGATATTATGAATCTCAGAAACTGTTATATACTGTATTTTTTAATTATAAGTTTTTTCGCAGTTAATTTTCTGCAGTGGAAAAATTATGTATCACCCGGCTTTGAAATAGCTATCTTTCTCATAGTTTTAGTTATGGGTATTGCCTGCATCTATTATTACGGTCAAAATGATAAAGACCTCCATAAGGTTGCATTTTTAATAATAATACTCTTTGGTATTGTATGTATTGTTTTAACGCCTATAAATGATGTTTCAGATGAATTTGAACATTCCGTCAGATCAGAAATTGTGTCACAAGGCCAAATCACAGCAGATTATGTTCAGATTCCAAATACAACAAGATTTGGTTACATGACAATTAAAGCCATGGAAAATCTTGAGGACAGACATGGAGAAACATTTTTAAACGGGAGTGTTAATTCAAAAATTAATCATAGTACTACTTATGTTGAGTCTGCATTTGCACAAAATCCCTTTTACTCATATTTGCCGCAGGCTCTAGGAATATTAATAGCTAAAATGCTTGATTTAAGTACTATGTGGATTTTATGGCTGGGACGATTTGTTAATTTGATTTTCTATGGAACAATCATTGCATTAGCTATTAGAAAAGCACCTGTTTTGAAATTTCCTTTATTTATAACATCACTGCTTCCGCTTGGAATTTATCAGGCCGCATCATTCAGTGTTGATGGAATGTTTTCATCACTTGCAATTCTGGCTTTCAGCTATTTTTTATACATGTATAAGACACAGGATATTGAATGGAAAGATTTAGGAATTTTTTACTTGTGTGTCATATTGTCCGGTCTTTTAAAAACTCCTTTTTTGGCTTTAAGTTTATTGATCTTTCTGGTTCCAAATTCCAATTTTAAAAACAGAACACAAAATATCGCATCAAAGCTTGGAGTTTTATTCACTCTGGCAGTGGGAGTTATATGGAGCAGTTACGCTACAAGTGTAATGAACAATTCATGGAGAGGACACTACAGCATTGTTAACAACGTAAATCCCCAAAAACAGGTTAATTATCTTCTGTCCCATCCTGCTTTTTTCCTTGAAAGAATAGGTAATCTCTTCAGTGAGTTTTCAATAATGGTTGAGAGAATGTTCTGCTTCTCCAATGGTGATGGCAAATATCAGTCCAACCTTCTTGCATATTTATATATTCTCTTTATAACACTGTTTTCAATGATATATCCATTGGATGCAAAATTTGAATTGAAAACTAAAATTAAAACATTTTTAATAGGACTGCTAATATATTCCGGCGTAATTGGAGTTTTATATCTTACCTGGGCAAGCGTTGGAGAAAAAACTCTTATCAGTGGTGTTTACGGCAGGTACTTCATGCCCCTGATGGTGCTGCTGCCGATAATTCTGAATATTGGAAAAATTGATTTGGACAAAGAGAAAATCAAACTAATAAGCCTTACCCTTGCAATAGGATTTATATCAGGAATTATAATTCTCTGCCTAGGACATGATTATATCTAATGCTTTCTAAGAGAAGTTAAAAAGTGTTCAAAGTCTTCATCATGCTGTTTTTTAATAACATGCAAAATTACACCGGTGAAAAATATTATAGTTGCCACAATGGTAACAGTAGCTACTACAATCAAAGTCGGGACTTTTTCAACATAACCTGTTTTGATGAAATAAATTAAAACAGGAATAAAGTATATTAAAGCTATTGCAAGCAGAATCAACGTGATTAATGAAAAGTAAAAAAAGGGCTTGGTATCACGGAACAATGTGAATAATATTCTAATAACCTTAAATCCGTCAGAATATGTATTTAGTTTTGATTCACTACCCTCAATACGATCTTTATACATTATAGGTATTTCATGAATTGTGAAATTATGGTTCAGTGCAAAAATTGTCATTTCAGTTTCAATTTCAAACTCTTTAGAGGAAACCGGGAAAGACTTGACAAATTCATAGCTGAATCCCCGAAGACCGGTCATAATATCTGTTAAATCACTTCCAAATACAATATTAATGAATTTACGGACAAAAATATTTCCTATTCCATGAAATTTTCTTTTATTTTCCTCAAAATATGTGCTTGAAAGCCTATCTCCAATTACCATGTCTGCTTTTTTGGATAATATGATTTCCTCGATTTCAGGAGCGGAACTAACAGGGTAAGTATCATCACCATCCACCATGATATAGCAGTCAGCATCAATGTCTCTAAACATTGACCTTACAACGTTACCTTTGCCCTGCTTATATTCCCTTCTTACAATAGCTCCAGCATCTTTAGCAATATTATAGGAATTGTCAGTGGAGTTATTATCATACACATAAATATCTGCATGAGGCATTGTTTTTTTAAAGTCTTTAATGACCTTTTCAATTGTCATTTCCTCATTGTAACATGGAACAAGAATTGCTGTTTTCATCTGAATTACCTTTTATAGTAATTATTATAATTTCAAAGTTTTTATAGTTTATCGGATAACAGCATTGCTAAAACCTCATATATGAAATATTTTTCACACAATCTTTCGAGGTGTTTTAACAGATTGTTTAAGGGGTTTGTCAATAAATCCATAATTTTCTAATTTTTCTTATTTTTATTATTTAACTATTGATTTACTATTTATATTTAAAAA
>CADBPS010000155.1 GCA_902796575.1 uncultured Methanobrevibacter sp.
TAAAGCACATGAGCCTGAAGTAGTTGGGGAATGTCCACAATGCGGTAAACCTCTTTTAAAACGTTCAGGCCGTTTTGGCGAATTCATCGGTTGTAAAGGTTTTCCAAAATGCAAATTTACATGTTCTGTTGAAGAGCTTGATAGTAAATTGAAATGATTTAAGTTGTGGATTATAATCCACTAAATATTTTTAGATAAGGTATTTTGCTTACAATATATGGCAATAGCCATGAGAAGAATACCAGCATTACAAACATCACAGGGAACAATAGGTTTGAGTGAGGATTTATCATGGATAATGCTTTAAGCACAATTACATGCGAAAAGTACATTCCGTAGCTACAAATGCTTATTGAAACAATTATTTTTCCAATTACATTATTTTTCACATGTTTAAATGAGGTTATTTTGTCAAGATATTTGATAAATAAGAACATGCCTGATGCCATAAATACCATTGGAACATTTAGATAGATTAATTTGATTAGATTAATTTTATTATAGTCGAAATAGACGAAAGTGGCTAATGAAAGCAATAAAATTACAACTCCAAGAATGCATACTTTCACATCATCAATTTTAAATTCTTTGTTGTTGAGATAATATCCCAAAACAGGGTAACCTATGTAGTTTGCAAAATAATCAAGTTTAAAATCTGGGAATAATGGATAGGAATTAAATGTTGTTAAAATTATGGTTATAAACCAGATTATCAGGAAATATTCGCATCCTTTCAATTTGTATTCTTTAATAAATGTGTTAATTATTGGTATAGCTAAATAGATTCCAATCAACATCCAAAAATACCAGGTAATTGAGGGAGTTCCAATGAATGTATTCCAGGCAAATGTGTAACTTTTCATTGTAATTAGAATTCCTATTATTATTAATAGAACCCAAAACAAGAATGGATAAACAATACGCGCAAATCTTTTTTTTATAAAATTAGATAATTCATAGTCTCTATTTAACAATAATGCTCCGCTTATCATTAAAAAAATAGGCACACCTATTCTTCCGATGTCATGGAATGTCATTTGTGATATTATCTGTAAAGGAGTATTTAATGAACCAAAAAACAAATCTGAATGACATATAATTACCGCAATAATGGCAAAGGCTCTTAAAAAATCATAGTAAAAAATTCTCTCTTTCTTCGCATTCATTTTTATCATTTAATTATTTGTAATCAGTGATTATTAAATATGCAAGATAGCGATGATTAGAAAGTTACATTCGAAATTTTGTTAAAATATCCTTAAATCTTTTTTAATTTAGTTATATGGGGTGTTTAATATTAACTATACTTTACAATTTTTCAATCTAAAATTAAAGCTTGCATGTGCTGAATGTACTTTTTTTAGCAATATATCAAATTTTTTTCAATTATTTTTATATATGCAAATACTTAATAATGTTAAAAAATATAAATATTTCTTAATAAAAATATTCGAGAAAATTCTAATATTTTTATTTAATATCGATATTAAATTTAAAGAAAAATTTATTTTAATAATTAATTGTTTTCAGTAAAAAACAATTTTATCAATGAACATGAAACGAGGATTTTTTTATGAATAGAGAAACAATGATGACAATAGCTAAATCAGTTGTTATTGTATTGATCTTATTAGCTGTTGTCTTTGCATTAAGAGTTCCCGCAGCCGATTTAGGCGGAATCCCTGCTGATTATAAGGCAGAGTATGTGGATTCATCAGGTCTTCCTTATTTCAGTGAAATGGATTCATATTATAACTTAAGGTTGACAGAAAATTATATTAATCAAGGCCATGTGGGAGATGAAGTGGTAAACGATACCGAGTGGGATATGCACAGGTATGCGCCTACTGGTGAAGGAATTAGTTATGAGATGGGAATTGTGTATGTTACTTCATTTTTACACAATTTGTTTGGTAATCAAGCTGTAAAAGAGACAGCATTCTGGACTGGGGCTATAATTTCCTCATTAGCAGTTATTCCAGCATTCATATTTTCAAGAAGATTAACAAATGATTATGGTGCTATTGTAGCTACTTTGATTATTGCACTTGCTCCGAACTATTTCTCACACACATTCGCAGGATTTTTCGATACAGATATGTTTTACTACATATTTGCCCTATTCTTTGTATTTTTCTTTGCAGAGACAATACGGGCAAAAAATATTGTATTTAAACTTTTATTTGCAGTTTTATCAATTTTTGCAATTGGTCTATTCTCAATGTCTTGGACAGGTTACATATTTTATGTAGCGCTTATGGGATTATTCTCAGTAGTCTATTTAATTGCTTGTTACATCTTCAATGTTGGAGATGATAATCAGGACGAATATCCAAACAAACTGCAATGGTTCATACGTCAAAATGAGCTTCTATCAATCATAATATTGGGTGTAGTTGGTTTTGTAGGTCTTGCTCTTTTCAAAGGTATTAGTGGAGTTCTCGGTATCTTTGGAAGCGTAACAGGATTACTTTCATTGCAATCAGCTTCTGTTGTAGTTGGTGGATTCCCTAACGTACTTATTTCCGTTGCAGAGATGCAAATGCCTAATTTACTTGGAGGTGGAATGACATCCGCATTTTTAGCCAATACTAATGGTGTAGTAAACGGTATTGGTGGTATGGCTATATTATTTGCAGGTTTAGCTGTATTGTATGTGTTAGTAAGCAGAGTTTTAAAACTAAGGAAAGTCAAAGTCAAAACTCCTGGAAACACTACCAAAAA
>CADBPS010000156.1 GCA_902796575.1 uncultured Methanobrevibacter sp.
ATAATTAACTATTTTTAAAAAAAGATTTAATGAATTAAAGATTAAATTATTAAGATTTAATAAAAAAATAAAAAATTAGGAAAAAAAATATTTATTGGACAGACTCATTATGGGATTTTTTAAGTAAATCATCACAGACAAGAAATATTGAGCAACCTTTAGTAATTTCATTCGTTGAATTAAACTCTGTAATGTGCTTTTTTAATATTTCCCATATTGTTCTAAACTCATCAATAGAAAATGGATTTTTTAAACTTTCGCCGACAATTGTGCCTGTAAGTTTAGCTGGTTTAGATATTCCTTCTGAAAAACATAAACTATTTACATTAATGTAAAAACAGCCCCTATCTTTTGACCAATATTTTCTAAATTCTTTAAACCCTTCTCTTTTAAGATAATCTTCAAAATCTTTCTTAGACATATTATTTGATGTATTTTGCACTAAAAAACATGCATTACCAGACAATATTTTAAATTTATCCATGGTATCATTTTTTAGAATGATATTATTTAAATATAATCTTCAGTTGTTCGATAAAAAACTGTTAAGTAAAATTTTAATCTTCAATTCCGATTTTCCATTATCATTTGATAAAAAACTCTTCTTTTCAAATTTCAAAAAAGCTGATTTAACATACACTGATTTTTTTTAGTGCACATTTTATATATTATTCTTCATAATACTTAAGATTGTGAATAACTTGGAGGATTAATAAATATGAATGAAACTATCAGAGAACAGTCATGGCTTCCATTGATACTGGTCGCCTGTGCTTCTTTTATTATAGCTTTGGACGTTACATTCATGAATGTAAGTATTTCTCAGGTTGTTGTTGATTTGAATACTGATGTGAGTACCATTCAAATGACAATGTCATTTTATACTCTTATCACTGCTGCATTCATGCTTATAAGTGCCAAGCTTCAGGATATTGTCGGTAAAAAGAAACTCTTTTTAATCGGTGCTGTACTTTATGGTATCGGCACTTTCACCGCAGCAGTAAGTGTGAATGATACAATGCTCTTTGCAGGATGGGCGGTAGTGGAAGGTATCGCCGGGGCATTGATGCTGCCAGCCATCACTTCCATAATAAGCGGAACATACTCCGGTGAAAAGAGAACATTTGCTCTTGCAATCGAGAGTGTAATGGTTGCAGTTGCAGCTGCTGTCGGTCCGCTCTTCGGGGGGATTATGACATCATTTCTCAGCTGGAGATACGGATTTGCATTTGAACTGGTAATTGTTTTCATTATTTTGATAATGCACAAAAGAATACCTGATTTTACACCTACCCAATCCAAAAGTGATCTGGATATTACAGGTTCTGTAATTTCAGTTATAGGTCTTGTTTTGCTGGTTTTAGGTATTTTAACATTATCCAATGATATTACTACAAGTGTAATTGTAATTATTTTAGGTATAATTGCCCTTGTAATCTTTGCGCTCTTTGAAATCAAAAGAAAAAGGAAAGGTGATGTGCCGCTACTTGATATTGATTTATTTAAAGACAGAAATTTACGTGTTGGAACTCTCATTTTGCTTTTGGCATATCTTGCAATGGAAGGGGCATTGTTTGCAGTTTCTCTCTATCTTCAAAGTGTACTGCGGTTATCAGCTTTCAACACCGGTTTAACCATGCTTCCGCTGACTATAAGTCTGTTTATTTTTGCAGTTGCGGCTCCGAATCTCACCGCAAAACTGAATCATAAGGTACTTATGGCAGTAGGAAGTATTCTGGCTCTTATTGGATGTCTGATTTTAAGTTATCATTTCAGATTTGATACAACAATATTGGAGTTAATGCCCGGAATGCTTATATTGGGAGCAGGACTTGGATTTTTAATGGCTTTAAGTGTTGATATTGCATTGATTAATATTTCTGATGAAAGCCAGAACAATGCATCAGGTGTTACTTCAACCGGCCAGTCATTTGGTGAATCATTAGGGACAGCAGTTATAGGAATAATTCTCATTCTTGGAATTATGGGCGGTATCAGCAATGCAGTAGGTACCTATGCACCTGCACATTCCGGCGACGAACAGTTCCATCAGGATGTTTTCAATCACTTCCAGAAAATGGCTAGTGTAAACGAAATTGCATCACAGGGCAGTACTGTTGTGACTATTGTAGACAGTATTTTTTAAAGTGCAATGACATTTGTAATGTATGTAATGGCCTTCCTTATGGGAGCTATTTTTATTCTGACGCTGCGGCTGAAGGATAAACAAATTAAAAGATGAGAGTTTATCTCTCATTTACTCTTTTTTAAATTTTATCACAGGCTGTTGTTTGATAATTCAATGAATTCATACTCTTTTTTTGATGATTTTTCAATTCATTAAAGAATAATTTTTTTGGCAAAATAATCTGATTTTTTGAAATTCCAAATTTGTGTAGGGAATTTAAAAAAGGAAGTTAGTAAGATGAAAAGTATAAAAAAATGATAAATTAAAAAACAGAAACTTGCAGAAAAATTGATATAAGAATCAGTTCTGGTGAAGATTAAAAAACAGGCAAAAAACATGATTGATGGCATTAGGCAAAATCCGTAAAGAATTTTTATTAATGTGAATAGGTGAAAATTTAATTTTCACCCGATATTGTTTAAAAAAATTAAAGATATTATTTGTCTGCAAGAGTCCAGTAACATCTTTTAGGAGAAACTATTGTTTCGTCTTTTTTTAATTCTTTCATAATCTTATCTACTTCTTTTTTTTCAACACCTGAAATTTCACTAACTTTGGTAGCGTTTAAAGGATCTTCAGAGTTTCTGAATGCTTCAATTACTTTTTCTTTATCATCCATTTTTATCACTTTTCAAATCAGTTTATGAGAAGTTAACCTGGTTAAATTCTCACTGTGTAAACTGTTTATAATTTGATTTATAAAAATATTATTAATTGAAACTGCAGTGTGGCTTTATGAGTTCTTAGTGCTGATTTGTTGTTTTTGTTTAAGTTATTTTTTCATATTTCAGTCATTGATGTTTGCTTTTTAAGGTGATGATTTGGTCATGAAATTTTAACTGATGCAATTAGACAAATCTTCTGAATATATAAGCAAGAATTGATCCTGCAAAATTCTGCCAAACCGAATAAAGAGCTCCCGGAACTGTCGCCTGCGACAGGTTTGGAAAGTGGCTCTTTGCAAGTCCTGTTGATAAGCCTGAATTTTGAAATGAAAGTTCAATAGCAATTGTAATAATTTGTTTTTTATTCATTCCGGCCATATAACCAACGCAAAATCCAAGAAACATTGCAATGAAATATTGTAAAATAATAACAACTATTATAATTGCAGATGAAGATAAAATTGCCTGTTTATTGGTTCCTATTACTCCGGCAACAATTAAACAAATTACAATTGAAGATAGTGTAGGCAAATAATCTTTAATCTTATCGCAAAATTTAGGAAACTTGTAATTTAATATTAATCCTAAAATAATCGGGATGATAACAATTTCAAGGATGGAAATAAACATATCAAATGGATTAAAATGAATCTGATTGCCTATTAACAATAATGTAATTATCGGGGTTAAAATTGGTGAAATTACTGTAGAAACGGCTGTTAAAGAAACAGATAATGCAACATCTCCTTTGGAAAGAAAAGTTATAACATCAGAAGCAGTGCCTCCGGGAACGGTTCCGAGTAAAATAACACCTGCAGTCAGGGCTTCATTTAAAGAAAATACTGCTGCAAGGCAAAATGCTATAACCGGCATCAGGATATACTGAGCTAAAAGTCCAACAGAGATTTCTTTCGGATTTTTAAATACATTAACAAAGTCATCAGCTTTTAATGTAGTTCCCATTGTGAATAGAATAATGCCCAATAATAAATTCAATATATTTATACCGTTATATTTACCTAAAACCCATTTAAATGAATTCGGATAGAATAATGAAATAACCACCGCAATCAATATGATTATGAAAAAATATTTTTCGATAAATTTAAAAATTCCTTTCATGAATTTATTTTTACATTAATCTTTTAAATAGATTATTGATTTTAAGGCCAAAATTTTACTGTAACCCTTGAATAATAAGGAGTGCTTTAAATATTTAATCAAGAAAACCAGGTTATTTAACAAAAGCCATAGCCACAAGTGCCACCGCTGACAAAATAATTGTTTTATTATTATTAAATATAATGATGTGCATCTTAAGTAACATTAAGAGATGGTTTAATCCAGGTATTTTAGAATATTTAATGAGCCTTAAATAGTTCTCTCTTTTTTTATAATATAACCAATTAACATTGATTATGATGAATATAATTGCCTACAATTATTTTTAATATTTTTATCAGCAAAATTGAAAATGTTACGCTTCTTTTTTTTATTGCTCATCGAAGTTTATTTTTCCGCTACTGATTTTTGATAATATCAAGATACTTTTTTCCTTTATCTGTAATTTTGTAATATCTGTATCTTTTATCATTTTCATTTAAACAAACAACCAGTTTGTATTCTTTTAGTGTTTTAAGATATTTGGATATATTATAGCTGGTATCATTTATATCCTTGCTGATTTGCTTTGGTATTTTGCTTTCTTTTTCCAATGATTCCAGTACTTTTATTCTTTTTTCAGAACGGTTTAATAAGGATATAACTTCTGCACTTTCTTTTTCTTCAATATTTGCCTCTACATCAAGTGCATTATCATAGATATTATCTGTCTTATTATGCTCTATTATTTCTTTTAGTTCAAAATTTTTTTCTTCCAAAATCATCTGCTCTTCCATAAGTTTTTGTTTTTCAATTATCCTTCTCAGTTTTTCATTTTCTTTTTTCAGTTCCAGATTCTCTTTTATTAATCTCTCATTTTCCATACTTTAGGTTTTGATTTTATACTATTTTATTAATAATTGTAAACTATTAGTATACTATTAGTAATGTTTATATGTTGTGATTATCAAAAATATCACTGGAAAAGTTATTTTTACTTGTATAGTGAGCCCAAAAATAAAAATTTGATGTGTGATAATTTATGATAATTCGAAAATTAAGCTTTTTGATGCCTGCAGAGGATATGAAAAAGTTCAAATACCTATATGTGGAGAAGAAAAAATTTGTACAGTTTATATTAAAAATAAGGGATATTGTATTTACATAAATGGTAGGAAGAATGAGATGTTTTTAATAAAGGCAAATATAACTCCCGAGGAATTTCAAAAGAAAGAACATGCCAGTGAGATTGAAGATTTCATTAATATTATCAAATTGTTATTGGATCAGATTTATAAGGAGACAGATATTCCGGAATATGAAGAACAACATCATGAATTTGTATTTCTAAAAATCATGGATTTATTTTGTAAAAATAATTTTGAACTGATTGATCATGATTCTGATTTGCACAAAAAAATTGAATTGGGATTTATTAAATTTGAAATTGATTTGTTAAATCATAAATAATTAACAATTGTGGTGATTAAAATGGTTGATTGTCCTGTTTGCGGACAAAATATTGAAAATGAAAAAATTTGTCCGAACTGCGGTTCGGCTATCCGCATAAAAGACAGTGTTGATAATGATTCATCCGATGAGCATAATGTAAAATACTGTACTAACTGCGGGGAAATAATGGATAAAAATTCAAGTTTTTGTACAAAATGTGGTAAAGGTGAAAATGATAATAATCCAACAGGGAATAACATCTCGAAAAAATCGTCTGTCACTAAAAATAGGAATAATTTGTTTTATATTATTGGAATAATTGCTGCTATTATTGTAGTGGCTGTTGTAGTTAGTATGTCTGTTCCTCATGGAAACACAACTATAAATGGTGTTGATTTTAATATACCTGAGGGATATATTGAGAATGTGCAGGAAAAAAGCTCCTTTGAAAAAGGTTTTTTATCAACTTTTCCTTATGAAGATAAACTATATTATGAGGTGCAGGCCTATTCAAACGATTACAATACTATTTATATTGCTGTAGTTGATGCTCCTTCAAATCCTGATTTAAATCGTATTGGCGGACAGTCAGTGTCAATTAATGGACATGACGGGAAGATGATTACTGAATATGGATTTCAATTCTTTTTTTACAGTGAATATGATAAAGTTATAGTACTTGCAGGAGACTGGGATTTAATTGAAGATGTGGTCATTTAATAAAATATTCAATGTCGTCAAGTTGGTGAATTTTGATTCATAATTTTTTCTCCTTTATTTTACGTTATTTTATGTTTATTATGTTGGTTGATAT
>CADBPS010000157.1 GCA_902796575.1 uncultured Methanobrevibacter sp.
ACTTTTTTACCGATACAAACGGAGAATGCTCAAAACACATAAACAAAGCATTCTATACGCTCCTTTTGGAGTTGTATCAGATGGACTATATACTCAAAAGTTTTTTCTCATAGAACTAATACCATAGAAAAAAGAATATAATTTTTGCCTTGATGTGTTACATCCAAAAAAAAGTATTGATTAGGATGGTTAAATGGTGCAAATAAGGATTATGCGGTTGTATCGTTCAAAAACTTTCAAGTGATACACGAAGGAAAATCCTTTAAATTGACAATAGCTATTTAGATGATGGTTGTTGATGCCGTACTGGATTTTAAAAGGAGATTAGTGTGTTGATTTTGGGATGATGTTGAACATTCCAGAGTCTGATCATGATTGTTATCTGCACATTGTTCAAAATGTTTTTATTCTTTTAGGATTAGATTGCCATTGCTGATGTCAATCTCAATGGTATCTCCGAGATGGATAATATCTCCCTTTGATGTTTCTACTTTTACCTGGTATGCATCCGGCAGCTTATTGCAAATCCTTTTTAGTGTTTCAATGTTTAATGCTGTCATGGTAATATATTTTAACGGGTTAAGTGCATATATGTTATTGTTACTATTGGTAACTACCGTGCGAGGAAATGATATTTTTTGGCGGGTAAAGGTATTCCAGGATTACCAGGCAAGTTATGTTCCTGGAATATCTGCCAAAATATCAGAAAACTATTTTTTCATATTTTTGAATATTCGATAATAATGGTCCAATTCTAAAATAACCAATTTTAATACACTTATTGTGTGTAGTAACTCTTTTTAGTTAAGATAATATTATATACGGGAAAATACATAAATATCATTGGGAGATAAGCTGTTAAAGGGTTTCTTATATCCATGACTTTAAAGTCTATAAATAATTGCATGATTTGGTTTTGGAACTGGTAAATCGTGGATGTTTTACTGGCGAATTTGGAAAATCATGCAATTATGTCCTTTCAAATAAAAAATATAGGGGTTTAATATATTGGATTACTTCATTGAAGATGATAAATGTCCATATTGCAATAATAAAGTAACCAATGCACCAGTAAGCGATTTTTTCACATATGACAGCTTCCATGCGGAACTATACTGCAATAAATGTGGATTAATCGTAAAGGATAATCAATTACCGACAATGGAATATTTGGATTACCTGGCAAAGCATACTGATGACTCCAAAAAGAAAAAACGGAAAACAAAACAGAAAAAGGAAAATCATTTTGTAAATGCTTTAAATAGTTTTTTAGATGGTATCGAACATAAAAAAGCTATTCAAAGACAGAAGGCAAAAGAGAGAAGGCGGAAAAAGAAAAAACAGAAATAAAAGAGGCGTTTTTTTATGGATATTGATAATATTGTTTCAATCTTGAAAGAAAAAGGATTTTTTAGGGATAAGAACGGCAATGTCATGATTTACAATAATAATGGCGGATTTAATGAAGTGCAAAAACCATTATTCCCAAATGTGCTAATGAATGGGTATTTATCAACAGCAGATGCCAATGAGTATTGGATGGAGATCTATAATAAGCTCCCATCATTCCCAAATAGAGAATATAATAATTATTTTAACTACCTTGAATTATCCAAAAAAGAGGATGTTGATGCGGTTGTTGAGGTTTTTATGGATGCACAGTATCGGCAGAATGATTTAATGAAACATGAAACCGGCGAACTCACTATTAATGATAAATCCAATTACATCCAGGCATTAATCAATAATGATGTGTTTATAACTCCGAGAAGGGAATTATACCAGTATGATAAGGATAATAGAACCTTTATTCCCGTGAATGAGGATAATATCGGAGATATTATTGATTGCAGTAATAAGGATATTGCTGATAAAGTCTTATTTTATGGTAGAAACAGTGTACAATTGGTTAATCTCTTTAATATGGTTGAACGGTTTGCAGATGCCAAAAATACTGATGATTTGAAACAGTCATTTGAATTGGATTATAATTATATTACTAATTTAATTGGAAACTTTTTAATTTGAGGATGCATTATGCTCCTTGAATTATTATACTCTTTTTATTTTTAAACAATGTATCTGATGCAAGTGCATATTTACACAAAGCAAGTATTAACATAATAAGTGCAGTTAATCTTTTGTTTATATATTTGCAATTGCATATATATTAAATGATGATAAAAATAGGTTGCAGATAAAAAAATCTCAAACCATGAATTTATTTTGAGATTACTCCATATCCGATAAGTGCAAAAGAAGTGCGGATAATGGTTATTTGCAATCCTTGAAAGAATGATTAAAAAAATCAAAATAAAATATGCAGGTGCAATAATTATGACCGATAACTCAAAGAAAAAGAGGAGCAGAGGCAGACCGAAAATGCAGAAACTTGAAATACCATCATTTGAAACCAATGCCGAATTTAGAAAATATTTACTGGATGTAGGATTGGAGATTGTTGTTGAAGTGAAAGACCAGGCAATGAAAAGAGGCAATATCAAAAAGCCGGAGATAGCACGGGCAAAGAATAGCCAATATAAAGTAGTATTGGAAGCTATTAAGATATTGGATGGTATATTAAAGAATACTCAAATCGATGAGATAGAGGCACAGTTGAAAAGCTTAACAATTGGATTAACTCCTGGCAATACTGATGCACCGATTATTGAGGTTGAAAAATTGCAGGGTAACTTGCAGGAATTGAAAGAGGCGGAATAATAATGTTATTTGGCGTACTGGATGAGGATATGGATAAATACAGTTTATTACTGGATAAATCCAATGATGAGATTAAAAAGGATATCCATGATAACTGCAAAGAGTATTATCTTAATTATATGTTCAATGATGCAGATGCATTCCAGGTTAATGCTGATAAGTTGCGAGAGTACCTGGCACTTGAAGTGGATGCAGTAAATGATTATATTAATTACTGTCTGTTAATTGTAATCAATACTTTAATCGAAAAGTTGTATCATGTCAAGGGATATGATCCGGTTAATCCAGGATTTGAGATAAAGAGGCATCAGCATAAACAAGCCGAATATTATACGGCGTATTATGGTTTGAGTAATGAGGATATAATGCAGACAATCGAGTATAATCGGCAATCAATGGATTTATGGATATTAAGGGATATAACGGACATTACAGTTGATGTGAAACCTAATATTGATTTGCCTGGTAATGTTAGAGGCACAGCATTTGCAAATATCAATTATTTAGGCACTGGTGAGGATGAGATTTATTATACCGCAAAAATGTTCTATGGGATGAATGTTGCATTAGGCGGTAATGAGGATTTTAAAAGGTGGTTCATGGATGATTACCTCAAAAGGATTGGATAAGAAGCAAAGGGAATTACTGGAAAATATGAGTAACCAGGAATTGAAACAATACATTGATAATATTGTAAAGGAATATTATAATTGCATCATCAATAAGGATAAGGTGCAGTTAAAACAGACCATTATTAATTTAAACAGAGTCAAGGAGATATTTGAGGATAAAAACCTTGATAAATATATAACATATGCTTTAATTAACGGGTTCAATGAGGTATTGTTAAAATCCTCAATCAATGATTTTGATATGGTCAGATTGAATGAACCAGGATTAAATCCATTGAAGGATAATATCCATGTAAGGAGCAGATTGGATGCAGTAATTGATAATCTCTTTTATATGAAGGTAATGGATAAGGAAAAGGAGATACGGGAGAGTATTAAATCCAATGAGGATATATTGAAGCTATTCAATTATGAGGATTATGCCGGGCAAGTCAAGTAGTGCAATTGTTATCACTGCCGGATTATTTGCCTGGTGCAGATGCAAATGCTGATATTGTTAGTGTAGTGCGATTGTACTGCAATTGATATTAGTTATTTATGGTTTTAAATTCCAATATCTGCAATTATATCATGTTTTGTTTTTTAGTGTAGGACAATTGATAACAATATTTTTTTAATGCATTTTTAGTGTAGGACATTTGTTATCATCACCAGGATTGGATGGTATTGCAGATGCATTAAAATTGTATTTGCATTCTTACTATTTTTACACTTGAAATGGTACTCAATTTTGAATTTTTGAGTATTACTTTTTTAGATACATTGTAATACAAAATACATCGAATTTTTATCGATGTGAAAAAAAAATTTAAATCCCTCTATGCTTTGCATTTAAGCTATAAACGGTGCAGAGAGGGATTTGAAAAAAATCGAAAAAGTTGCAAAAAAAGGTGTTCTTATTTGATATAGATGTGCCACTGGACATAGTGCAGTTTTGTTGTATGCTTTAAGGAAAAGTTGCGTTGCAAGTGAAAGAACTGCATACCTACACATACAAAGTGTAGTTTAATTGAAAGAAGGTATGCATTTAATGAAAGCACTTTTTTGAAATTTGCCATTTTTTGCATTTTTGCAAAGTCAATTCGATAATGCAAGTCAATTCGATAAAAAATGTAACATAATTGTAACAAGTGCAATTGCATTCCAGGTGCAAAATATTTATATCAATACCAAAATAAATTGTAACATCAAAAAATCAGAAGGTGGTGCAAAAATCATGGCAGACAATAAAAAAGTAATTAACATAAAACTTGATGAGGATACCAAAAGCAAATTTGAAACATTGGCATTTATCAAGAGATCAACATTGCAGGATTTATGCATTGAGTTAATCAATCAAACCATCGAAGCCAATGCGGATAAGATTGCCGAAGCTGAAAAGTTAAGAGAATAATATTTTTTATTATCCTGGTGCAAATCCAGGATTACATACTATTTTTTAGATTATCCGATATAGCTATTTGATACATATTAGGGTATTGGAGGATTTGCCATTAATTTAATAAATCGGAGCATCCATAAATAATTAACAAGCAATGCAATAATCGATTATTTGATGGTGCGGATTTATGGAAATAATTAAACGGGTTAAAGAGTATGGTGAGAACAAAAGGCAAAGGATAGACATCAACAAAAATGATGGATTGGAAGCTGATGCGGAAGTGGTGATATTACTCAAAGATAAGTATGATGCAATCAAAGAAGACATTCTGGAATTGAAGGCAAAAGTTACTGCAAGGGATAGTGAACTTGCAATAATGAAAGACCAGGAGCAGAACCTAAAAGAGATTGTTGAAGATGTCAATGCTCCCATACATGAATTTTATAAAAAAGAGTTGAAGGAAAAGGATAATCACATAAAACGATTGGAGATGCAATTAAAAGCATTGGAACATAAAACCAATCAACATAATTTGGAGTTAATGGGATTAAACCTATTCGAGATAGCTATTATGCGTAAACATAAAAAATTAATCACTGATTTTAATGAGGATATTGCACTTGCAGTAAGTGATCCGGAAATTATTGATGCTGATGCAAAGGCAATTCCTGGTAATGATGATAACCGGGAGGAATAGTGTTTTAGTAAATTAGTGCAATAGTGTAAAATCTCCAATATGAATATTTACATTTATGAATATTCATAAATTTACATTTTTATATCGTGATTGAGATTAAGAACTGTTTTACATAAATTTTAGTCTAAAATAAGCAGTTAAAGAGAAAACATTATAAACAACATTAGATAAATATATCTATCAAGTGCAATCGTGATTGTACTGCTATGTCAATAATTGATATAGGAATAAGTAAAAATAGTTTAAAACAAGTATTTTATTGTAGTTTTTAATTAACTGGTTTAAAATGTGGTAAAATATACTGCAAATATATGTTATCACTCCAATTAATCAAAAAACTACACGAACTTCAAAAAGTAATCACTACGATTTAAAACCTCTTAAAAGTTATTTATAACTTTTATTTGTAATCATATTTAAAGGTTATACTTATTTTTTAAGGGATTTGCGATTATAGAGTCATTTTTAAATTATTCTTTTGAAGTGATGCATATTTTGTTTTGATAGCTATTTTTACATTATTAACTGGATTGAGTTGATAATATGAAAAATAGAAGTAAGAAAAAACGATTTAGTGCTTTAATCCATGAAAGCACATATGACAAGGTAAATGACTTTGTAAAAAATAATGAATTGATAACTGCAAGATTAGTGCCTGGTGCAGTGTTGGAAATGGGATTGAACTTATTTTTTAAAGAGGTATCTCAAAGACCATTAGAGGAGATTGCAGCCGAATATTTAACAACAGTGCCAGGTGGTGATCATGAATGAGTAACACATCCACAATCGAAAGAACTCCGATAATATTCAAACATCAAATTCCAATAGCTGATGTTCCTGGATTACTATTTAAACAAGCCATAAAGGATAAGGAAGTTAAATGCAGGATTAACGGCATCAGAGTAAACAATCCAAATACGCAACGAATAAATGTTGATGTGAGTTTCAAAATATTGGATGATTTGAAAATGCATAATCCTGGCACATCATTATGCGGAAATGTGAACAGCTTACCGCAAAGAACTGAAAGGATAATGAATGTCAAAGGCAAAAATGTTACTCTCAAATTCAAGGCAAACAAGACCAATGAAAAGGGAGTATTGGAGATAAACAATACACATGAGCTATATACGATTGCAGAAATAGTATTGAAAACAAAAGGCATTATGGATTACAATGAGTATGGTAGCATTAAAACCACATATTATTATTTAAATAGATTTTTGCGTGGTGGGATTGTTTATTTAACTTCGCAGGAAGTATTAACTCAAAGACCATACGGGGCATTAGAGATTGAAGTTAATGCAGTAAGAGGTGAAACAAAAAAAGAGTATTGAAACCAGTAGGTTTAGGAGTAAAAAATCAGCAATGCTCATTTGATGGTTTTTTTACTCCTATTAATACTATTTTTGTACTTCAAGTATAATAAATTTTATTATTTTAATACTGGTTCAAATACTCCTTTGATTAAAAAAATATTGAAGGAAGTATGAGCATGGGAAAAAAAGATTTAAAAATATTAGTATCAGCAAATCATAATGGTTTAATCCTCATTTATGACAAAAAACGGGAAAAATATGATGTATGGCATAATGGCAAAAATATAGATAAAATTATCGGAAAAGCACCAAAGAGGATGTTAGAAAAACAATTGATATTGCCAAAAAATCAATTCCTGGAAAATATCAAAAACAACAAATATCCGGAATTTATCAAATCACTTCATAAGACCATCGAAGGATTGGGAATTGAAACCGAAAAGCAATTCCTATTAAAAGATTTGATTATTGAATTAAATTCGGATGAGAAGATACAACGAAATAACTTCGATGCTTTAAATCATGAATTGAAACTAAAATACTTTTTAGAAGAGGATTTGAAGGAAAATCCCGAAGATAATTTAAGCAGTATTTATCATGAAATCATTATATCAAAAGAGATAAACGGGTTTTATTTGGCATACAACAATTTTTTGCAGGAATATACCTTATTTAAATGCAATGGTGATGATGTAGAACAAACCAAATTAGATAATTGTTCAAATCCAAAAATATTATCTGCAATTTTAGATGATGTTATTGATGAAAATCCAAATTATGAATTCCAGGATCTGCCGAATGATGCTTTAAAAGAATTACTGCACGGGTTGGAAAATAAGAAAGATTTACTTTATAAATTGCTTGATGACCTATACGAAGTTTTTTATCAAACATTTGAACAAAATAACGATAGCTATCGTGAAGATAGGATAAATTCAATATCTAATGTCCGTGTTTATGAAACATTAACCGCAGAAACAAAAGAAATAATCAACAATGATGCGGAAGTTAAAAATGGAATTATTATGATATTGAAAGATGCAATTGAGGGTCATTTTGAAGATAGAGAGAATAAAGAAGTTGAAATGGGCAGAAGGAAGTTATCCCAATTGTTAAACATGAAATACGGTTTAATCCTCCGAAAATACATCGGCACATTATACAAAGTAAATGAAAATGGATATGAACCAACAAGTCATGATGATTTGATTATTGAACTATCGAAGCTATTTGGAGATAATTTTATTCATGAAAGCGATTTAAAGAAAGCCATTGGATATATAAGCCAACGATTAGAACCAATACCAAATATTATCAAATTTGAAAATACATTATTTGATATGGAAAAGATAGATGTGTATAATTCCACAAAACCAATATTCACTGTCCTAAACATTCCATATAAATATAATCCGAATGCAAAGAGTACAATGTTTAAAAACTTTTTAAATACATCATTTAAACGAGAAACCGCAGAAGAAACCGCAGAAGCAGTAAAAGGGATTAAACAATTATGCGGATACTTTTTTACAAGTGGGAACAGTTTAGAGATATTGCCAATATTCACTGGATTAACTGGTGCAGGAAAATCAACATTGCTTAATATTTTAACTGGAATATTCGGCAAGGATAAAATCAGCGGAATATCATTGCAAAGTTTAGAGAATGATGTTCATGCGAGTAGTGGATTTATCGGTAAACATTTGAACATTATCCGTGATAGTGATACGAGCATAATCAAAAATAACAGTATACTCAAAACATGGACTGGTAACGAGTCATATCCAGTAAATCCAAAATTCAAGGATTTATTTGATTTACCGGCAGATGAAGTGCCTAAACCGATTTTGGCGTGTAATACGATGCCAGTTTTTAAAGTATATGATGATGCAGTTATCCGCAGATTTGTTATTGTTGAATTCCTGCTATCAATGACTAAAAAGGGTAAAGCCATTAAGGATTTGGATAAGAAAATACTTGCAGAGGCAGAGGAAGTGGAATGGTTTATTTATGAGAGCATACAAGCATACAAGGAAATGGTGGAGAATGGAGAAACCTTTGTATTTAAAATAAGCGATGAGGAAACCAAAGAACTTATAGAAAAGCATACGCATCCAATAAACCATATAGTGAGAATGCTGATATTGAAACATGATCCGAAAGCTTATGATGATGAGAAGGCAGCTGATTTTAAAAATGAATTCAGACCAATATTCACTGATGATTTAGTGGATGCAATACTATTTGTATCTGATAGGGATGGCATTGATGTTCCAGTGAATAAACATGGAAAAATCGATAAAAGGAAGCTATTAAATGTAATAAGAGATGAGTATGATTTACACGATGGAGAAATCGTTAAAAATAAGAATACTGGCAAATACGATAACCATAGAGAGTATAATACAAGACAAGAGCGTTTTGATGGGTTAAATAAGAAGTGTTATCCGAATTTAATAGCTACCGCAGAATACTCCGAAATCATAAATCAAATACTGAAAGAGAGAACTGGTGGAACAAAAGATAATAAGCAAGAATAAGATAAAATAGAGTAATCTCCGCTTTGTATCACTTGACACTTTTTTACCGATACAAACGGAGAATGCTCAAAACACATAAACAAAGCATTCTATACGCTCCTTTTGGAGTTGTATCAGATGGACT
>CADBPS010000158.1 GCA_902796575.1 uncultured Methanobrevibacter sp.
GGAGTTTGTGTTAATCTCAACATTTGAAATATCTAATGTTCCGTTGGTGTTTACTAAAATTGCGGAGTTAACGCCGTAAAAGTCAGCGTCATCTCCTGAAGTCTGTGTATCTCCAGTCTTGTTGATGATGGAATTCACTAACTTTAAAGCACTTTTGTTCTTGATTAAAATGGAATTGTTGTCTGCAGCATCGGTGTGGTAAAATCCATTGCTTTCATCTAAACTTTTAGAGTCAACGACAAGGTTGCCCCTGTCTTCCAGTGCATTCGCATCAACACTTATCTGGTTATTGGTTGAACCTGTATTGGTGAATGCATATATTCCCGCGCCGATTACTATTACAATAGCAATAAGGGCAATCAAAATTTTCCTGTTCATAAAAATAGTAACTTGAATATTGTATTTAAGTATTTTGAAATAATTAACAATTTATACTCCACTGAATGTTTTGACGTATGGGATTTTGGAGAATATGTACGGCAATAGCCATGACAGGAACACCGTAATTGCAAACATCACAGGGAATAATAAATTGGATTTGGGATTGAATGGAGTTAGGAACTTTAAAACTATCACATGGGAAAAATACATCCCATAGCTGCATAAGCTTATTGAAATGATTGCCTTTCCAATGATGTTGTCTTTAACATGTCTGAATGAAGTGATGCTGTCAAGATATTTGATGAAAACGAACATGCCGGCGCCCATAAATACTATAGGAATATTCTGATAAATCTTTGAGATGTAATTGATATTGTTGTAATCCAGGTATACGAACACTCCCAATGAAAGAATGAGTGTAATCAGTCCGAAAATGCACATCTTCTTATCGGTTAGGTTAAATTCCCTGTTGTTCAAGTAATATCCGAGAACCGGATATCCGATATAGCCTGCAAAATAGTCCAGGTTGAAGTCCGGAAACAGCGGATAGGAGTTGAATGTTTTTAGAATGATAGTTGCAAACCAAATCGCCAGGAAATATTCGCAGCCTTTGAGTCCGTATTTTTCAATGAACGAGTTGATGACTGGAATGAACAGATATATTCCGATTAAAGTCCAGAAATACCATGTGATTGAAGGGTTTCCAATGAATGTATTCCAAACTTTAGAATAGCTTCCGTTAAGATAGAGAATTTGAGCAGAAATTAGTATTATCCAAAATATGAACGGATAGATGATTCTTGCAAACCTTCTTTTTAAAAAATCTCCTAATTCATATTTCCTATTGAGAAGCAAGGCGCCACTTATCATTAAAAAAATAGGCACGCCGATTCTTCCGATATCATGGAATGTCATTTGTCCAATAATTTTGATAGGAGTATTTAAAGGACCAAAAAAGAAATCCACATGACATATAATCACTGCAATTATGGCGAATGCTCTTAAAAAATCGTAGTAAAAAATTCGTTCTTTTTGCACTGACATTATTTAATATTTATAATGTTTATAATATTAATAAGTTATCTACTTAATATTATTTCTAAAGGGCTATCATATAATGAAAAAATCAATGGAACATTATACCAATAATTTCATTGCTTAAATTAATTATTTTTATCTAAATTTTCGATACAATTTTTTTATTGTGTTATTATTATATAGCTTGGAATAAATTTCTGAGATTATTATGGCTCTCGTGAAATGATGGTTTAAGATTTGATTATTCATTATTTTCAGTTCTCTAAGGGTGATAAAAATCTCTTCGTCAATTGAGTGTTCAAAGTCATATAATTCTTGAATGGAGTTCTTCTTCTCATTTAAGTTTAAATTAGAAAATAATAAAAGTAAACTATACATGCTGGCTCTAACAGGTTGCTTGCATCCATATGGACAATCATTAAATAATTTTACAACTTCTTTAAATCCTTTTAAGAAATTATTATATGTTTTTAAATTATGTGTGTGAATTATGGAGTCATTTGATTCAATTACATTGTAGTTGTATAATATTTCATTAGGAAGTAATGTAATTCTATTAGTGTTTAACAAGGTTTTATAATAAAAGTAAGCATCTTCAGATAAAGCATCTTCAAGGAATCTAATATCTTTATCCATTATTAATTGTTTATTGAATATTTTCCCCCAAGGTGCAACATTATAATAAGTTGTCATATTAAATGTTTTTTCATTTAACATAGGGTTAATATTTATTAAATCTGATTCATCATCACATTCGTGTAAAATCTTTACTTTCATCTTGTCATTATCCATGTTCCAATAATGAGAACCCATTACCATGTCAGAATTTTCATTTATTATTGTTTTATAGTAAACTTCAAATGCATGTTGGAAATATTCATCGTCAGCATCTAAAAACACTAAATAAGGTGCTGTGGATTGTTCTATGCCAACATTTCTTGGTTTTCCTGGAAACCCTGAGTTTTTATCAAGGTGGATTCCTATGATATTTTCGTATTTATTACAATACTCGTCTATTATACTTTTAGAATTATCAGTTGATTTATCATTAACAATGATAAGTTCAATATTCTCAAAACCAATGGTTTGGTTGATAACAGAATCAATTGCTTTTTTCAATGTTGATTCAGCATTATAAACGGGAATAATCACACTAATCTTATAGACCATTCAAATCATCTTATGTTCATTAAAAAAGTAAATAAAACTACTAATATAACAATATTATTAATCTAAGTAATTAAAATAATTTTCCACATATGCCCCCCTAAGTTCAGGGTTATTGTTATAGAAAAAAATAAATTAGTTATTATACAAATGTTAATAAATAATTATTTAAAATTTCAATGATAAAAGGTGAA
>CADBPS010000159.1 GCA_902796575.1 uncultured Methanobrevibacter sp.
AAACACAAATTAACACCAAAAAAGTAATAATAATCTAATAATTTAAAAACAAAGAGTTAAAATAAAAAATCAACTTGACGACATTGCGAAAATAATTAAATAAACTCGTTTTTATTTGGATTCAATAGTTTTTATTGTTTGCAAATTTTTCTTGCAAATTTTTTTATTTTTTAATTGTTATAACAAATCCAATCCAGTAATTAAATTTTCTGGAAATATTGTTTTAAAAAATTGGACATGCTATTCACCATTAAAATTACACTTCAACAATATTTTAAAAAATGAGTATATCTAAACTATGTTTTGAAGATATGGAACATATGGTTTTTACTTAACTATAATCATATTTTTTGGAAGAAAGATTGAATGAATTAGTTAGTATATATAACTAAAGTAGGAGATACTAATTAACAGGACTGTTATAGAAAGGGGAGACTATGAACTCGAATATTGAAATGCTGAAGGGACTTGGATTGACAATGTATGAAGCACAGGCATATATGACTTTAACATCATTAATTTCAGCCACAGCAGCTGAGATTTCAGATAAATCAGAAATACCAAGATCAAAAATATACAATGTACTCAAAAGGCTGGTTGAAAAAAATTATATTATTGTTGAAGACGGCAGACCGCAGACATATAATGTCAAATCCCCTGTTGAAGTTTTAACCCGTGAAAAAGAAATCATTAACTCAAAAATAGATGATGGAATAAGCAGCTTAACCAACATATATGAAAATGGTATGAGTCAGGTTCAGGCGCCAATCTGGCGAATATACAGTGTTGAAAAAATCATCAGCAAAGAAGTTGAAATTATTGAAAGGGCAAAGACTTCAGTTAATATGAGAATAGGTTTCTTATTTGAAGGGGAAAGTGAAGCACTTATTAAAGCATTCAAAAGAAAAAACAGCTTAGAAGTTAATATTTTAGCCTCACCTACATGCTACATTGCCGGCAAACGAGTTAATATAATTGAACTGTTTAAGGATTCGAATGTTAACATTAAAAAAGCAGATATTCCATTTGTAAAAGTTCTGATTTCTGATTCCAAAGAAATGATACATACCTACACCAAATTCAGTGAAGATAAACGCAACGTTATACCCGAAACCGCAATTGGAATATGGAACAAATACGAAGATGTAGCCAGAAATTATGATGAAAGATTTTTAAATCAGCTTAAAAAAACAAAAAACAAGTGATTATGCATGTTTTTTCAAGAAATCAATATTGGACAAACCCATATACGTTTGAAAACAGACATCAACTATAATCCACACCAGTACATTCAGTCTATCAGAAATGATTTAATCAAATATTGTGATAATAACAAAGAGTTTTTATTGTCATTGGAACCTTTAAAATATACAGGCGAAAATCCAAGTGAAATTATAGTGAAAATGTATGAATCATCTGCATGTGCCGATGTCGGACCTATGGCCTGTGTTGCCGGAACAATATCTGAAATGACACTGAATCATATGATAAGTAAAGGCAGTGAATTTTCTCTTGTTGAAAATGGGGGCGATATAGCAGTTATTAATAATGAAAAAGTATTGTGCGGAATCTATTCAAACAACAACATTTTAGGCAATAATATGGCCTTTGAAATTAAGGCCAGAAAAAAGCCCCTCGGAATCTGTTCCTCATCGGGAAAAGTAGGCCATTCAATAAGTTTTGGTAAATCCGATTGTGTGACTGTTATTTCAAAAAGTTCTTCGGTTGCTGACGGGTTTGCAACAAGAATTGCCAATGCCGTCCAGGGTAAAGACAGTGAAACTAAAATATATAATGCTCTGGAAACTGCTGAAAACTACAGGGAATTTTTCAAAAGTGTCCTTATTATTTCAGACAAACATGTTGGAAGTATAGGGAAACTGCCTAAAATTGTTGAAAGCAATGAATTCAAAGTTAAAATGTAAACTATTAATTACTTTATTATGTTGTAAGCCCATATTCCATTAATGTTAATTTAAAATCTATGAGTATATTTAAATATGATTAAAAATAATATTTAGTAACATTGAATGACAACAATTAAGTTGTATAAAAGTTCATTACAATGTGGATAAATAATAGGTTAGGTTAATATGTATAAAGATGAAATGATACAGTTGCATCAGTTTTTGGTTTATGTTCTTAAGTATTTAGCTGAAGACAGTCAAATAACAAATGACTGTAGTGAATATATTTCCCTTAAAATAAGCCCGCACCACATTCACAAAACAAAAGCAGAACATAAACATGCTATTTTTGTTCTTTGTAAAATTATATCAGAAATAATTTCCGATGATGATAACAATTCAATACCAGATAATGTATCCAATTCCTTATCTGAACTTGTTATTCGTTCTCAAAAAGAACTTAACATTATTTAATCTTATTTTTAAAAACAAATTTTATATAATTAAACACCATAATATCTAATCATGACTAATTTAGTGAAAATGCTTTGTCTTGTAGATGGCGAACATTACCTGCCAGTTACACAGGAAGCTATTGATACCTTAAATAATTTAGAGCATATTGACGTTTCCGCCGTTGTTTTTATAGGTGGAACTGAAAAATTACGTGATGATACAGAAGAATCCTACTCTCAGGTTCTTGGTGTCCCGGTTCAGTTTGCAAAGGATAAAGATATTCCATATGATATTATTGTCAGCATGATAAGAGAATATGAAATTGACACAGTAATGGATTTAAGTGATGAACCAATTCTGGATTATCCTAAAAGATTTAAAATTGCATGTAAAGTTTTGAATGAAGGAATCACATATGAAGGACCTGATTTTAAATTCGAACCACACAGTGAATATGAAATCATGGAAAAACCATCCATAACAATACTGGGAACTGGAAAACGTATTGGAAAAACTGCAGTTTCAGGTTTTGTTTCAAGATTAATCGATAAAAACAATTATGAACCATGTGTAATAGCTATGGGAAGAGGAGGACCTGAAGAACCTGAAATTGTCCACGGTGAAGAGCTTGAAATTTCAGCTGAATTTCTGCTTGAAAAATCTCAAAGCGGTGTTCATGCGGCCAGTGATCACTGGGAAGATGCACTGATGAGCAGAATATTAACCATTGGATGCAGACGCTGCGGAGGAGGAATGGCCGGTGAAGTATATATGACAAACATGAAAAAAGGTGCACGACTGGCCAATGAAGTTGATTCCAAGTTTGCTATTTTTGAAGGAAGCGGTGCAGCTATACCTCCAATTAAAACAAATAAAAAAATTGTATTGATTGGTGCTAATCAACCTATCTCCAATTTAACCAGCTATTTTGGACCATATAGAATTGGATTAGGAGATCTAATTATTTTAACAATGTGTGAAGAACCAATGGCCGATAAAGATAAGATTTCTCAAATCGAAAAATTTGTTGCCCAAAACAATCCCGATGCAACCGTTATCTCAACGGTATTTAGACCTAAACCACTGGATGACATTTCCAAAAAGAAAGTATTGTTTGCAACCACTGCCCCTGAGGAAATCAAAGATAAATTAGTTGAATATCTTGAGAAGAATTATGACTGTGAAATTATCGCAACAACATCACACCTCTCCAACAGACCTCTTTTGAAAAAGGATATTGAAAAATACATAGATGAGGCTGATGTTATGCTGACTGAACTTAAGGCGGCTGCAGTTGATGTTGCAACAAAAAATGCACTTGATGCCGGACTGGAAGTAGTTTACTGTGACAATATTCCAATAGCTATTGATGATTCATATCCTGATTTAAAGGACAGTGTTATCAGGCTGGTTGATGATGCAATTGAAGATTTTAAAAATTAAGGAAATAATTTTATGATTAGAATTGCCGTTGGAGTCGGAGATAATAAAAATATTATAGAAGCGTGCAGCTTATGTAAACGCAGTGATATCAGTATAGAGTATGTCTATAATGATAAGGATCTTGTTAATGCAATACTTGATGAAGACATTGATGCTGTAATTAGAGGATCACTTCCGGCATCTGATGTGGTGAAACTTTTGAAATCAAAGTTTCCAAAGATATCAAGAGCAACATACATTAACACAGATAATTCTGAACTTCTCCTGACTCCTGTCGGCATAGATGAAGGGCAAAGTATCGATTCAAAATATGAAATAGCTGTTAACTGCTGTGAATTTCTCAAAAAACAGTCAAAAACTCCAAAAATAGCTGTGATGGCTTCCGGAAGAAAAGGAGACTATGGAAGAAATGAGGAAATTTCAAAATCAATCGATGAGAGCGAAGAACTGACGGAATTAATTAAAAAAACTACTGACTGGGAAGTTAAAAATTATTATATCCTAATTGAACAAGCCATAAAAGATAAATATAATATTATAATAGCCCCAAATGGAATTATAGGTAATATTATATTTAGAACACTTGTTTTAATAGATAAATGGCCTAGTTACGGTGCAATAACCTTTGGATTAAATCAGATATACATTGATACAAGCCGTGACCAAAGTGTTGAAGGATATGAAAGAAGTTTAAAATTAGCATGTAAATTAGTTAATATTTAAAAACAATAATTAACAAACATAACAATATTGAATGTTATTGGGTAATAATAATGGGAGAGAATATATTTTATAGAATATATGAATGGTATGTGATGAGGGGTTTGAATCCCGACAAGATGCCAAAGCATATAGCTATTATCATGGACGGAAACAGAAGATACTCAAGGATACAGGGAAATATCGATGTTGTTAAGGGTCACGAGATAGGAGTAGACACCCTTGAAAAAGTCCTTGACTGGAGTATTGAACTTGGAATAGAAATTATAACCGCATATGCATTTTCAACAGAAAACTTTAACAGAACCAAACACGAGGTAGACGGACTGATGAATCTCTTTGTGGTCAACTTTAAAAGACTTGTTGATCATGAAAAAATACACAAAAATGAGGTCAGAGTTAAAGTTGTTGGAAGAACAGAACTGTTGCCTGATGAAGTAAGAGAAGCTATTGAAGACGCTGAAAAAGCCACTGCAAAATATACTAAACGATGTTTAAATCTAGCTATAGGCTATGATGGAAGACTTGAAATTATAGACTCATTTAAAAAGATAATCAAAGATGTTCAGGACGGAAAAATCACAGTGGATGATGTTGATGAAGATCTTGTAAGTCAAAATCTCTACACCGAAGGAATTGATGACCCTAATCTTATTATCAGAACAAGCGGAGAAGAGCGCCTAAGCGGATTCCTGCTCTGGCAATCATCATACTCTGAACTTTATTTCTGTGAAACTCTATGGCCGGAACTTAGAAAAGTCGATTTTGTAAGAGCAATAAGATCATACCAGGAAAGAGAACGCAGATTTGGAGTGTAAATTACATGATAGATACCCACTGCCATATCGACTTTGAAGAATATGATTTTGACAGACAGGAAGTTATAAAAAAGGCAAAAGACTGTCTTGATGCAGTTATAGTATCCGGAATAGGATATGAAAGCAACAAAGGCGTTCTTGAATTATCCAAAGAATATGAAAATTTCATATATCCTTCATTCGGATTCCATCCTGTTTCATCACAAAATTCCCCACAGGAAGAATTAATAAATACACATGAGCAGATTATTGAAAACAAAAATAATATTCTTGCTATAGGTGAAGTGGGAATGGATTATTTTTATGTTAAGGATAAAGCACAGCGTGAAAAACAGAAAGAAATATTTCAGACTTTTATCGAATTATCAGACGAATACGAAATTCCATTACTTATGCATGTTCGTGACTGTGAAAAAAAAGCATTAAACATGGTTCTGGAATATGATAATATACCATACGTTGTTTTTCACTGCTACAGCGGAAGCAAAAAAACCGCAAAAAGAATAATGGAAAAAGATAATTATTATATGAGCTTTTCAACAATGCTCTGCTATTCAAATGCCCATCAGGAACTGATTAAAAACATAGAATTGGAACATATATTAACCGAAACCGACAGCCCATATTTAGCTATGACCAAAGAAGAAAGAAATGAACCTGCAAATGTAGTTAATGCAGTAAAAAAAATAGCTGAAATTAAAAATGAAGACTTGCAAACTGTTGATGATATAACCACCAGCAATGCTCGAAAAGTCTTCGGAATTTAAATTATTTCTTTAAAGGAAGAAGGCCTTTTTCATTAAATACTTCTTTGGCAGCCATAACACCATTAATAGCTTTTGGAAAACCTGCATAAGCAGTCATCTGCATAATGATTTCAACAATTTCAGCAGGAGTATTGCCTACAGCCAAAGCCGCATGGATATGATCCTTGAGCTGTGGAATTGTACCTAATGTAGTTAATGCAGCTACTGTACATAACTCACGTGTTTTTAAATCAACTTCCTTGCGAGTATATATTTCAGAATATGGAAATTCAACTATGAAACGACTTAAATCAGGAGCAATATCCTCCAGTTCGTCAAAAAGTTCATTAATATTATCTTCATTAGTTATTTTTAAAATAGACATACCTTTTTCAAATCTATCATCCATTTAAAACATCTCCAATTATATAGTTATTCTTCAAACCCATTTAACATTTGCTGTTGTGAAAACATAATGAGGAGAAAAAACAGGATTATATAATTTATTCGTGGATTTTGAACTGTCAAAGGTTAATGCTATAGATTTTCTTAGATTATAATTAATCCTATCGCCTATAGAATCCAGTTCCTTTTTGTCAAAATCCTTTGATGCATGAGCATAAACCCTGAATCTGATTTTTTGCTTTTCATAATTCGTATCGTAACCTAAATCCTCATAGCTGATATTTATAATTTTCACAGAATAAGGATTTAAAAGCAGATAATCCGATCTCGAATAATCATTATATGAATCACTTGGATAAACTGCACCTGCAGATAATGCAAACCCTTCATTAACACCGTTTCTTGCTGAAGTCATTGCCATTGTTAATTCGTTCTCATGGGCAACATAAGAAAGCGAAATCATCACTACAATCACCATAATTCCTATAAGCAATAAAAATTCAGCACTAATCTGTCCTTTACTGTCACTTTTCATTTTATCAAAATCTTTCCTTCATCTGTTTTTTCAACAACATAAACATGCCCAGGATAAAGTTTATAGCGACTATAACTATCCACAAAGGGAAGCATAGACTCAGCCTTTTTATTGTCAAATTCAATTGTTAATTTATTTTTATCTAAAGTAATTACATATGATTTATCTGTTTTTGGCAATTTTAGATAATGTGAATATGATTCACCATTGGAATCAACCTCATTAATCGTATTGGCCACTTCATCCAGAATAATCCTATGATTAAAATTGGATTCAATGTTTAAACTTGAATTAATAGCATTAGATGAATAAACAATTAATCCTGTAGCTATTATTAATATTATAAAGATAGAAAACAAAAACTCAACTGAAATAAAAGCTCTTTCATCCATAATCTTAAATTATCTTTATGATTTATAAGTTTAACTTATTTTCAAAGTCAATAATGCCTTTAAACAATAAAATTACACAACAAATATAATAAATATTAGTTGAAATAAAATATAGATTATGATTAGTAAAGTTATTTTTATTGGAGCAGGTCCCGGGGACCCAGATTTAATAACAGTAAAAGGAAAAAATGTGATTCAAAAAGCGGATGTCATAATATATGCCGGATCTCTTGTTAACAAGGAAGTTTTGGATTCCAGAAAACCTGACTGTGCTGTTCACAACAGTGCATATTTGAATTTGGAAGAAACAATAGATATTATCAAAGAGGCAATTGATGAGGATAAGCTCGTAGCACGTGTTCATACCGGCGATCCCTCTATTTACGGAGCTATTGGAGAACAAATTCGTGAATTGAAAAAGCTCAATATTGATTATGAGATTATTCCAGGAGTAAGTTCATTATTCGGAACAGCCAGTGTTTTAGAAGCGGAACTTACAATACCTGAGGTTTCCCAGAGTGTCATTATAACCCGTCCTGCCGGAAGGACACCGAAAAAAGAAAGCGAAAGTATAAGGAGTTTTTCAAAACATCAGGCAACAATGTGTATTTTTCTAGGTATATCAATGATTGATAAAGTTGTTGACGAGTTGCTTGAAGGATACAGTGAAGATACCCCAGTGGCAGTTGTGAAAAAGGCAACATGGGATGACCAGGAAATAATAAAAGGAACCCTTAAGGATATTGCAGGTAAAGTAAAAGAAGCCAATATAACAAAGACTGCAATGATTATAGTGGGAGATGTATTAGACCCCGGTGATTTTACACCATCAAAGCTATATGACGCTAACTTTAAACATGAATATCGATAAGATTTTATGATAATATCAGTTACATGCAACTGATATTCAATAATTTTTTATTGAGTTTATTAAATCATTAAACTCATCATGCAAATCATTCAACTCTTCTGTAGAATCGGAATCGTTTAAAATCAGCTCATCAGTTAACCTCTCTACTTTTGCAATAATCAAATTCAGATTGTCAATACCTTTTTCAATTTCATTTTTTAATTCAGGACTTTCATTATCGGATAAAGTGATAATACTGTCTATAGTATTGAACTGATTGTTAAACACCTTATTTGAATTGTCAACAATAGCTATGAATTTCTTATATGTAAGTGATGGTGGAGAGAAATTTTTAGCTATTAAATCACGAACAACTTCTTCTTTTTTGCAATATTTAGTTTTAAGTTCACTGATCTGTTTTTTATAATCTTTAAACAGTTCGTTATCTGGAAGTTCGCGATATTCAACTTTTGAAACATTATTACTTGTTTTGTTAACAGTTCTTTGTTGGGAGTATTTTTTGATAAAAAGAAAGTAAATAACAAAGATAATGGATAAAATTAAGCAACAAAGAATCAGGAAAAAGTAAAGTACCACCAAATTCAAA
Source organism: uncultured Methanobrevibacter sp. (assembly GCA_902796575.1). GTDB lineage: Archaea > Methanobacteriota > Methanobacteria > Methanobacteriales > Methanobacteriaceae > Methanocatella. Next base: position 8,880 of record CADBPS010000159.1, read on the forward strand.
GGAATAAGAATAATTCCAGAAAAAATCACTAAAAAATCAATAGCAGATATTATATAAATCGGCTTTGCACTAACTTTTGATTTATCAGAAATATTTCCTTTTCCGTGGGCCAGTCTGATTCTTGAGGCTGCAGCGGATTTAGGTGCATATCTTAAAATTTCATCTTCAGAGAGTAATTTTTCATCAGGCTCAAGTGCTTTGGAAGAACCGATTAACCTCTGAATTTCTTGTTGTTTAAAATCATCCTCAGTCATGTTTTATCCCATCATAGCTTTGATAATATCATCAACAGCATTAGATACATCAGTTGAATCAAAATCATCATCAGAATCTAAACCTGATACTTTTGCGATAATAACATAATTTTCATTATCTACATTGAAAACATATACTCCTGCAGTTTCATTACCTTTAGTGAATTCCTGTATAGTATATGAATACGATGAAGATTTTCCGCCAAGTTCATGATTTTCTACACTAGAATTGTATGATTCACCTGCTTTATATCCTTCAGCAGTTAAATATGCTTTAGCAGCATCAGCAGTCTTAATATTATAATCAAAAATAATTGTTTCATTTTCATTATCAGATAAAACAACCGCAGTATCATTTGAAGAAGATATATTGAAATCATCAGGAACTGCAAAATTAGCTGAACCTACACTTACATCTTCGGCATATACAACTGCCAATCCACTAGCTATCATCAAAACAGCCATCAACACAACTAAAAATTTACTTTTCATTTTTTATCACCCTGTGCACTACCGATTTAAAACCGCTAAACACAGTTCAATTTTTGTAGCACATATTACTTAAAATCATATTATGAATTTCAAATCAAATGCAAAAAGTTTAAATTTAATATTAATACAAAAATATTATACAAGCATGTCTAATGCTTAATATGTAATGAGATGTTTATATGAATAAGAAAATTTTAATTGCTTTAATAGCAATTCTGGCAATTATATGCGGGTCTGTTGTTTATGCAGCAGAATCTGCTGAATTGAATGTTACGACACCAGATGTTTTAAAAAATGGAGACAAGTTTAATATAACATTAACTGGTTCTGACGGATCACCAATAGCTAATGAAGATGTTAACATAACAGTTATTGCCGCTAGCGGTGAACAAAACAATATTTCATTTAAAACAGATGGAAATGGTGTTGCATCATTTGGTATTAGTGGAGTCGCAACCGGAAAATATGTATTTAACTGTACATTCCACGGAAACGACAAATATGACTCTGCTAATTTAGAAAAAAATATTACAATACAATAATTTTAAAATGATAAGTGTTGATTAAACATCAATGCTTATTAATATTTATTTTTAATATCATTCATCAGTTTCAGTTTTTCATAAGCTATTTTTTTAGGAGCCCTTCTCAGACCGCAGTCCGGGTCGAGCAATATATTTTCTTTTCCAATAATATCAATTCCCTGTGAAACGAGATTTTCTGCACTTTCATATGAGTCCATATCATTTTTACTGGAATCAATACATCCGAATCCGATTTTTTTATTTTTAAACAAATTGATATTATCCCTTAAAACATCAAGGTTAACATTATTTCCTGCAAATTCAAAATCAAATATTTCAACATTAAATTTGGATAATTCCCTATATGCACCATCGATTGTTCCGCAGACATGCATTGCCAGAGGAACATTCAAATCTTCATGAAGTATATCAACAGCTTCTCTGGCTACTTTCATATTAACCATTCCGGTGGATAAAAAAGGCTCATCAATTTGAATATATGTCGGTTTGACCTTTTTGTCAATGGCATCAATTTCATATTTCAGGCTGCGGGCCAAATCAATAATGGCATCATCCTTGTTTTTATAAAAAGAAGTGATTCTGGAAGAGTGAACAATAGTTGAAGGTCCGGTTACAATACCTTTGACGTTTTTATTTTCAGGTACATTGCCGGAATAATACTCCCTAATCAGTTTTTTGGCAAAGAGCAAATCATTAACTGAAATTTCAGAAACAGGCTTTTTTATTTTGGATACAATATATGTATTTCCCTTTTCTATTTTCATGCCGGGAACATATTTTGAAAAGGCAGAAATCATATCTCCTCTCGTCTGACCATCAGATATTATGTCAACACCCGCATCAAGCTGACAAAAAACAGCCTGACGGATAGCATCTCTGAAAGGATCGTACTTGCCAAAAGCATTAAGAAATTTGTCCTTAAAATTAGAAGGTTTGTGATTTTCAGCAGGTAAACTGCCAACAACTGTAGAAAGCATACAAATCAGTTTTTATTGTGTATCCAATTTTCTAATGTTGTCCATTTCTTCACTGTCAATGGGCAACTCAACAACGGAAGTTCCATGACAAGGTTTAGTGTAAGGTATAAAGACAGTTCCTTTTTTTTCATCAATTCCTATTGGTATAGGTGGAATTCCAATAACGCGGACTCCTAAAACTTCATCACCAGGTTTGATATAAACAACTTCATCCGCTTTAAATCTAATAATCATTGCACAATCTTTAAAACCTGCTTTTGAAGCATGAATCTCGTAATTATCGGACTGCTGAAGGTAGGTATCCAAACAAAATGACATTTTAATCTAACTCCTTTACTGCTTTATCGAATTGAACTTTAATCGGTGAAGGATTATGAAATGCCCTTGTGGCATATATCTTTGCATTGGACTGGCTTTCCTCTATCATATTGACAAACTCTTCAATAAGATTAATGTCTCTTTCAAATACTAAAGCTATGGATCGGGTATTCAGTATCTGATCAAAGGTGACAAAGAATGATGCTGCAGCGTCTTTGTGAACAAAACCTACTAATAAGTCATAATCTCCTTCATTAATTTCACCTAAAGCCCTTTCCAGATCAACAAGATTAAGATCGTAATATCCTTCAGGGTCTGAAATTCTTACTAATTTGGATGCTGCAGGATTTGCAGCTATTGTAACATCATAACCAATTTTTGATAATTTGTTGAATGCATAAACAGCCATTGGAGTTTGAGAAGGAGTTTCAGGACATCCCAACAATATAAGTGCTTTCATTTAAACTGCTCCTAAATTTATACTCTTGATTTTAATGTGATTGCATTAGCTAAAATAATCGAACCTAAAAACAGGAAGGTCAATAATGCTGTACCGTTGATTGACCTGTTAAAAACAAATAATCCTATTAATGCCTGTGAACAGAATGCTGCTAATGCTCCAGTCAGCAATACTTCTTTTCCAAGGTATTTCTTACTGTTTCTTTCCCTTTTTTCACGATACATTGCCAGAACTTTAAAACCAATGATAATTGTTCCAAGAACAAAGATTATCAGTCCTGCAAGTCCAAGATATCCGAAATCAAAACCGTATCCTAAAATTCCAGGAAGCATGTAGTCAACTGTATCTTTCTGGTTAACCAGTATACCGAAAAACATCGGGAACGGAAGACCGAAGAATAATACTAACTGCATCGGAAGTGAAATGTAACCTTCTGCAAATGCAGTACCTTCAGATCCCCAGTATGAAGCATCTCCACTGTGTCCTATTAACTGGATATTATTCAGTACCATTTTAACACTGGAAACAGAGTATTCCTCAATCCTGGACAATCTTAACAAAGGTGAAAAAATTGTCATTCCTGTAATTCTTGAAGCTACTTCCAGACCTGCGAATCCGGCAAGCATCAGTCCAAGGAAGATAAGCAGTCTTTTTAAAGACAAGAATGATTTTTCCCTGAAGTCTTTGGATATGATTGTGTATCCCAAGAACAATCCGAGAATCCATAACAGTAAAAATGACCTGTGCATTAGTCCCCCAAAGACTGTAATACCTACAATGAATAATATTACAAATCTCCTTAAAGGTCGCACATCAACTCCCGAACTCCGCATAACCTTCAGCGACGCCAAAGCAGTTACAACACCAAGCAGAGCTATGGGCCCGAATGGATGAGTAAATTCCGCCTGACTCGATGAAACAACGAGCAATACTAAATCGGCTCCGAAAAGAAGTGTGAAACCTCCGGCGAGGAACAAGGATAAAAATGTTACAACGCTAAGAGATAATGGAATTAAATTGAGGACAAAGACCATTGTCACGAACAACATTAATCCAACTTCTACAATTAGCTGTAAATGGTTCTGAGCTATTAATAACATTTTCTAATCACAATATAAATTTTTAAGAAAAAAATAAATGGACTGACCGGGATTTGAACCCGGGGCCTCCGCCATGCCAAGGCGACGATCTACCATCTGAGCTACCAGCCCTCACTAAAC
>CADBPS010000160.1 GCA_902796575.1 uncultured Methanobrevibacter sp.
AACACAAATTAACACCAAAAAAGTAATAATAATCTAATAATTTAAAAACAAAGAGTTAAAATAAAAAATCAACTTGACGACATTGAGTATTTTCTTGATAAATTTCGCTTAATTTTAAATATCTTTAATTTTTTTTATTTAAATATGCTTTTTAAATTGGATATCGTTTTGAATTTTTTTTAACCAGTTTTTATAATTTATTCTTTTAATCAAATTTTTTAAATGATTTTTGAGGTTTTTAAATAAAGGATTTATTTTCTTTTATATGTTCAATTATTCTTTTTTCATGATTATTGGGTGTATTAAATCATTTTAAATAATTTTTTTTAATAAATAGGGGCTATTGTTTAATTTTAATGTAATTTATTATGCATATTGCAAATATTTTCATTCGGATTCTTTTGTATCAATAGGATTATTCATGTTTTTGGCTGATTATTTTCATGCAGGATATTTTATTCGGTTAATCTTACAATGATTTTTTTGATTTCGCTTATTGGAGCATCTGTTTTAATACCTAATGGATTAAAATGCGTTTTTACCGCTTTATATCCTTTTTCGTTTAATTCCTCGAAAATTAAATCCAGTTTGGGAGCACTTATTTTTAGTGTTTTGCAGATATCATGGACATCATAGTGGGTGGGACAAGCCTCAGATTCAATCTTGCATGAATTTAATAATTTTAACAGCTGATTTTTTGTATTCAATGATTTATTATCTGCTTCATCAATCATTTTAGAAATAAATTCTCTGTTCTGTATATTTCCAAGCCATAATGGGCCTGCCTGAATCAGTTTACTGCCGCATTCAGGACATAATTCCGGTGCAGCAATAGCTAATCCTTTATTGCTTTCACGGTAGAGACATTTTTTGCAGTGGCTGATATATCCAATGTTTTTTAGACTTTCATCAGTTCTTTTTGAACCTTTTTTAATTCTTACATATAATCTCATGTAATGCTCTGTACTGTGTGATAACAGTATTTCAATACATTTGCCATATTTTGATAATGTTAAAGCAGTAAAACCTGCAAGTATCCTGACTCCAGTTTCATGGCAGTATTCACTTTTATATGGTTTTGAATTGTACTTGCGGATACACGGTTCCTTATATGTTCCGCATAATGCAGATGTATCAGTAGCTGTTATGCATAATAACGAATTTCTTCTGATGCTGTAGCCTGCTGAATCGAGAAAAGGGGATGGAGTTCCAAAGGGATCAATATCCACAACATCAAATATTCCTCTGTTGGCTCTTAAAAACATACTGGCATCATGGCAGCTTATCTCAACATCCTCAAGATTATTCAATCTAACATTGTGCATTTCAAAATTATTTGCAACTTCACTGATATCATTTATCGTAACATGTCCGACTCCTTCAATCTCATTTTTATAGCGGATACCTCTTATGCCGCTGCCGCCGAACAGATCACAAATGTCAATATCCCTTTCCTGTTCATGCTGAAAACATTGAATAGCTAATATTGAAATATCCCTGTTCATTTCCATTTGAGGATTATAAAATACCGGTGCATCAGATGAAACCTTTTCATATTCGGGGAATTGTATTTTTGTATGTCCTTCTTCTATTGTTTTTAAGTTATAATTATCCAAATCAATCACTTTTAATAATTCCTATCTAATGTTTTAAATATCATTAAACTTAAATATTATTATGATTTTATAAAGGTGATATTGTGTCGGATATTAAAGTTCCAATTGCAAAACCAATAATTGGTCAGGAAGAAATTGATAATGTGGTTGAAGTTTTAAAGTCAGGAATGATTGCTCAGGGTCCGAAGGTTTCAGAATTTGAAGAAAAATTTTCCTTATGGACTGATGCAAAATATGGTGTTGCAACCAATTCAGGTACGTCAGCTCTGCATGTAGCATTATTATCCTGTGGAATCGGCAAAGAAGATGAAGTAATCACATCTCCATTTACATTCATAGCCAGTGGAAATTCAATTGTTTATACTGGAGCAAAACCTGTATTTGGTGATATTGATCTGAATACCTATACATTGAATCCGGATTCCATTGAAGAGTTGATAACTGACAAAACCAAAGCAATAATGCCCGTGCATTTATATGGCCAATCTGCAGAAATGGATGCAATATGTGATATTGCCGAGGACCATGATTTAAAAGTAATAGAAGATGCTGCTCAGGCTCATGGAACAACATTCAATGGAAAAAAAGTTGGAAGTATAGGAGATATGGCATGCTTCAGTTTTTACCCGACAAAAAACATGACCACATCCGAAGGAGGAATGATTACAACTGATGATGAGCATCTGGTCGAAGAAGCCCATATTTTCAGAGCACACGGATCACGTGTAAAATACCTTCATGATGATATCGGATACAATTTCAGGATGACTGATATTTCAGCTGCAATAGGCATTGCCCAATTAAATAAAATAGATGAGTTTAACAAAAAAAGAATCGAAAACGCAAAATACCTGAATAAATATCTTGATGATATTGACGGCATTATAACACCTTTTGCAAGAGATAACTCCACGCATGTATATCACCAGTACACCATACGTGTAGAAAAAGGAAAAAGAGATGATTGGATTGAAATTTTAACCGAAAATGGAATAGGCACAGGTGTTCACTACCCGATACCATTATATAACCAGCCAATCTATCAGAAATTAGGATTCGATGGAAATTGTCCTAATGCTGAAACTGCAGCTAATGGAGTAATATCCCTTCCGGTACACCCATCACTGACAAATGAAGATTTGGATTTAGTTATAGATTCTCTCAAAAAAGCTAGTGACAAAATAGTTTAAAAGTCATATAAACTTTTATTCTATTATTTTTTTTGATTTAATATGGCAAAATTAAACAAAAAGGATTTTAATGAAAAAATTTTTTCAAGAATCAATAGTGTAATTTCGGATTACCGTTTAATTGAAGAAAATGAGATTATTGCAATAGCTTTATCCGGCGGTAAAGACAGTGTTTTAACACTTCATGCACTGAAAAAATATCAGGAAATAATGGATTTTGATTTAATAGCTATTAGTGTTGATGAAGGAATTGCAGGATACAGAAGTCATGGTATTAATGCAGCTGTTCAGAATGCAAAGGATTTAAATGTAGAATTAATTCAGAAATCATTTAAAGAGGAGGAAGATTTCGATTTGGATGATATCTACATGAATTTTAAAAGTGCATGCATCCCATGTGGTGTTTTCAGAAGAAACATTTTAAACAAAACCGCCTATGAAATTGGTGCTTCTAAAATAGCTACCGGCCATAATCTGGATGATGAAATACAATCCTTTTTAATGAGCTTTGCACGTGGTGACACAATTAAATTCTCAAAATATGGTCCTAAACTTGATGTTATTCATCCTAAATTAATTCCAAGAATCAAACCGTTATGGAATACGCCTGAAAAAGACGTTGGAACATGGGCAATTTTAAATGATATTAATATTCATCTGGATGAATGCCCCTATTCTTATTTATCACTAAGGGCTAAAATTAAAGAATTCCTAAATGTTAACGAAGATATACATCCCGGATTTAAAGAAAATATTATGAAGTCATTCAATAATATCCTGACTTTTGATGATGATATTTCTCCAAATCTGAATGAGTGTTTGAAATGCGGTGAGCCCACATCTTCAAATATCTGTAAGGCCTGTGAAATTAAGGAATCATTAAATCCTGAAATTAATCGTTAAAAAAGAAAAAAATGATTTAAATTCTTTTATAATTCAAATCACTTCATTATATTATTATGTATTCTATTTCAGAATCTCCATTATTGCCAGTATCTGAATCTATGTTATAACTGTTGTCATATTCTCCATCACTTGGTGTTGAAGCAAGTTTAGTCCAGCCTGATTCAAAATCTGGATCATCATCATAGACTACTTTTTTGACAATTAAATCCATAGGTTCGCCTTTATATGTGGCCTGACCATGTATGGCATCAGGATTATTATAATCAACTGGAGCCATAGTACAAATCTTATATGCGTGATCTCTCCAAATTGTATGAGTTTCCACATGATCTTGAACGTATTTTTCGGTGAAAATCTCATTGAAGTTATAATCGGCAGGATTCAAACTTCCATGGAAGTGATGGCATAAAACCTTATCTGGCAGTGAGTTAGCAACAGTATTTCCTATAGGAACGAAACTATGGCATTTGCTACAGCGAACATAACAGTCATCATAATTTGGACCATATTCATCTTCAACTGATGGCATGACTACATCTTCAGCCGGTGAAAATGGCTCATATTCAACAATAGTTGATACATTTCCAACAGTTACACGGATGAGATTTTCTGCAATGATTTCAAGATTTGGCTGTTCTTTAACATAATCCAAACAGTATTTGACAAACCAATTTTGCTCATTATTGACTTGTTGTGTGTCAACTTCATCAGCAAGTAAAGTATTGTTTAATAAATCCATGGGATCGTTATTTGTAGAAACAGAAACATTATTTGAGAATAATGCATTTGCTCCTGAAATACATAATAAAGCTACTAACAATATAGCAAAAATTGTTTTCTTCATCATTTAACTCTCTTTTATTTTTTATCGTGCAAAATCAAACTATAATAAATTTCCAAATATTAATTTTGGAGTTATAGCAAAGATTCTAAGTCCGGTAGAAATCCGCACTATATGGTATTTTAACAGTTGGTACCATATGTGTTAACATTTATTATCAATATATATTTCGATTAAAATTCTTACTTTTTTATAATGTATCAGTATTATTTTACTATTATATTCAATTCTTTTTTTTATCTTTATTTTTTTCATATTATTTATTTTAAATAATAGGGTGCTAGAAATTTTCATCTAAACCCAACATTGAGATTTGCCTATTTTTCTAGTTGGCAACAAATTTCCAATTATGCTACA
>CADBPS010000161.1 GCA_902796575.1 uncultured Methanobrevibacter sp.
AATCAAGTTAATGTCAATGTTCTCATTAAATTAAAAGAAAAAAGTAGCTATTAATTATATATAATTTAAAAACGAAATAATTAATTGACTAATAAAATTATTGGAGAGGACAAGATATGAAAGGTGATGTTTATTATGGCAAAGGAATCCGTGAACTTGAAGGACAGTACCCTGATTTATATGAACTTGTCAGTGACATGAACAGTACTGTCTGGGAAGGCAAGATTTTGGACTATAAGACTCAAAAATTAATAGCTATTGGAATTACTGCTTCCCGTGCAGATCCAAGAGCAACTAAAAAACAGATAAAAAGTGCTATTGAAGTTTTAGGAATAAGCAAAGATGAAATTGTTGATGTTTTAAGGGTTGTTCTCTTAACATCAGGAATGCCTGCATTCTCAAAATCTTTGCAAATTTTAAATAGTGTTTTAGAAACTATGGATTAAAATCCATAGTTTTTATTTATATTGTTATTGATATTATATTCAGTGATGTTAAAATCACATATATGTGATAAAGTATAAAAAGAACCATCCCAACATTTAAAAATATTGTTCTTGCAGGATTTTCTATTTTTTCTCCTTCATAATCTTCGTTCAGGTCAATATTGCGGTTTTTGTACAGTGTGTATAATCCGACTATTATTCCTATTACCACAATCAGAGCGTATACTGCCACCATTGCTATGTCTGTAGGAGCTGCACCGCTTACGCCTTGCATTACTTTGTTTGCTGATTCTGTAAACATAACGCTCATTACTGATCCGAAGAAATTTATGAGTGCATGCAGTATTATTGTGTAGATTAGTCTTCCGGTTTTAATATAAACATATGCGAAAAATCCTCCTATCAGGAATGCATAGAAGAATTGACTCAGGTTCCCATGGAAGAGTGCGAATAATAATGCGGATAACAATATTGAAACTTTAGCACCGTACTTTATTGTTCTGTCAATCAGCAGTTTTCTAAAGAGCAGTTCTTCAAATATCGGTGCCATTATTGATATGATCAGCAGGTTTACATAGATTCCGCCATTGTTTATCAGTTCTCCTACAGGATTTATAATTTCACTCTGCAATACTCCTCCAATCAGGGAGGTTATTATTGTTCCAATTATATTTCCAATCCACATCAGTGTAATTGTAACACAGACATAAATGAGGAATTTCTTAATCGTTAATTTGTTTTTCTCAATTTCCACACTGTCCAGTTTTCTCATCAGATATATTATTATTGGAAGAGGCAGTATATAGTTGCATATTGCTCCTATTGAGGTAACTGTCAGCGCATCATCTAATAAGTGAGGATTTATTGATCTAACAATCATTCCGGATAATATCTGGAATAATATAATTATAATGGCCAGTATCAGATAATTTCCTCCAATTTTTGAAAAGAATTTATTATCTTCCATTGGTGCTGTCCTCCATTTGAGTTTATTTTTAAGATATACTTTTTATCATACCATAGTATATAATGCTTTCTAAAAATCAGATATCCCTGCCGATTAAAGTACCGTGGTCTCCATTTTTGATGGCTTCATAAACATAATCGAAGGATTTAAAACATGAAGTCTTCAAGTCATTGCCTCTTTCAAGATATGCGGTAATTGCTGAAGACAAATTGCATCCTGTGCCGTGAAGATTATTGCTTTTTAAAAGCTCCTGCTTTTTAATCGTAACTTCGCCGTTAATATTCAATGTATTGATTCCGTCCAGATGGCCTCCGGTTATAAGACAGTTACATTCAAACATTTCACTTGCACGCACAGCATCATCTTTTGAAGTAATTTCAGTGCCGGTTAATTTTTCGGCTTCAAAAATATTGGGGGTGGTTAAAATTGCTTTTGAAAGCAGGTGTTTATTTAAGGTTTTCACCAGATTATCTTTTGTTAAGTCTCCGCCTGATGTTGCAAGCATTACCGGGTCAACAACAGCATTTAAATTATACTCATCAATTATTTTGCCGGTTAATTTGATGATTTCTTTTGAGTAGAGCATACCTGTTTTAATATATGTAACATCATATGCATCCATAACTGATTCGATTTGTTCTTTGACAAAATCGGTGCTGATTTCATTCACGCAAAACATTTTATAGGGGTTCTGTGCAGTCAGGCAGGTTACAATTCCGCACCCGTAAACCCCTAATGTATGGAATGTTTTTAAATCAGCATAAACTCCAGCGCCTGCCGAAGGGTCAACACCGGCTATTGACATTACAACCATAAATAATCATCCTCTTGTAACCCTCAGGCGTTCACTGGCATGAATGGATTCAACATTAATTTTAAGCTCCTTGAGATATCGTCGGGTATGGGTGTTTTTGCCGTGAACAAGTATTTCTCCCAAATCTTCAGTAGTGTTAACGTCAAGTGCCATAAACAGGGAATCATGAACCTGGGGATTCAAATTCTTCCTGTCTGCAGCACTGACATGTTTTTCGTAGCTGAAATCACCGAATTTAGGTCTGATTGCCATAGGTTTCATAATAATTGTATTTGTACCGCCGCCCTTTGACGGTACAATAATGAAATCAAGCTGTTTTGATGATTCAATCAGCATTTCAATATTGGTTTTGCCGATAAGAGGAACGTCTGAAGGTATAATCAGAACCTTTCTGCTTTTACCTTTACAGTACTTCATAGCCTGCACTAATGCATTGTTGAGATTGGAATTGTCATTTTCACGGATAATGCCTAAATTCAAACTTTCAGCATAATCCAGCACTTCCTCATCGGCACTGATAATGAAAATCCTATCAACATATTTTTTCAAAACGTCACTGACATCCCGTAGCATTGCCTTTAAGAGATTTTCCCGTTCATCTTCCGATAAAAAAGGTGAAAGACGTGTTTTTGCATTTTTAAATTTACTGACAGGTATTATTGCATAAATATTATCCATTTTTCCAACTCAGTATGTTTTAGCTATCAGCGTAAGATATTTAGCGTCATTTCCGGTTAAAATACATTTGGAGCCTTCATCAGCATCCCTGTAAATTCCAAGTATGTCATAACCGGTTTTTTCTTCAATTTCCTTACCGACTGCATCATCACCGCACCAGTTAAATGAAACAACATTGCCATCTTCTATTAAATCAGCTATTTCATCAATATTGTCTGTGAATTTAACGTGTTCGGACTGGAATGACCATGCAGAATCCGAAAGGTCTTCATCATAAGCATTAAGAAGTTTGAAAACGTTATCAGTTAAATCATCATCAAGAGGAATCTCAACTTTTTCGCCGTCATCTCTTCTCATAGCTATTGTAACATTATTTTTTAAATCTCTTGGTCCGATTTCCAGTTTTAAAGGTGTTCCCTTTAATTCCCAGTCATAAAATTTCTTTCCAGGTCGGATATCTCTGTCATCAATATTAACACGAAGTCCCTCTTTTTCCAGTGTCTCTTTGAGTTCTGCGCATTTGTTCATAACTTCTTCTTTTCCTTTTTTAAATAAAATAGGTATGATTGTAATCTGATTGGGAGAAACCAGTGATGGAAGACGAAGACCTTTTTCATCACCGTGAATTCCAATAATGGATGCAACAACACGGTCGGACAATCCTGCACAGGTCTGATAAACATATTTGTGCTCACCATCCTTGTCTTCAAACTTGATATCAAATGTTTTTGCAAAAGTCTGGCCTAAATTATGTATCGTACCAATCTGCAGGGTTTTTCCGTCAGGCATTATAGCATCAAAAGCCATAGTATAATCCGCTCCGGGGAATGTATCCCATGAAGGTCTTTTTGAAATCATATAAGGAATTCCTAAACTGTCTAAAAATTCCTTATAAATATTAATAAAATCATTAATCTGCTCATCAGATTCTTCCTTTGTTGCATGAGCAGTATGAGCTTCCTTAAAAGTTGTTATTTCACGGACACGAATCAGAGGACGGGTATGTTTTGTTTCATATCTGAAAGTGTTGACTATCTGATAATATTTGATTGGAAGGTCAATATGTGACCTGATCCAGAGTGCATACATAGGATAAATGGCAGTTTCACTGGTAGGCCTTAAAGCCAGTTTTTCATTCAAATCATTTCTTCCCCCACGGGTAACCCAGTAAACCTCATCTTCAAATCCCTTAACATGCTCTCCTTCCTTGGCCAGTTCAGCTTCAGGAACAAGTAATGGGAATAAAACTTCTTCGTGATCTTTATCCAGTAATTCTTTAATTCTTTCCAGCATGTATTTTCTTATTTTAAACCCGTATGGCATCCATATAGCCATTCCTTTAATAGGATATCTTGAATCTGTTATATTAGCTTCCTCCAAGATATCATGAAACCATTCACTAAAATTTTCCACCATATCACCTGTAAATTTTCAGTATACACAAATGTTTGATTTTAATCACTATTAAATTTATAGCAGTTAAGAAATACAAATGTTTATTAATGAATTATATAATAATTACTAGTATTGTATCTTGTTTGAAAATTATTATTTCAAGTATCATTTGGATATTTTTTCAATCAGAATTATTTATAATCAAGGATTAGGTTGTATTTATGAGTTTAAAAGATGTTATTATTATTCTTTTAGTTATATGTATCGTAGGAACCTTTTTATTCGGATCAATAGGTGGTTTCTTCAGTTATGTTTCATCACTTTTCGGTCATGTTGCCGATGGGGTTGACAGCAATGAAGGATATGTCTATGAAGGAGGTTCAATAAGTTCCGATGACGGCAGTTCATCTTCCTCATCCAGTGTTGTTGATTCTTCATCTTCCTCATCCAGTGTTGTTGATTCTTCATCTGAAACCTTAGGTTCATCTAAAAGTTCTGAGAGTTCAGGCCATAATTATAAGGACTGGCAGAGAGATTATGAAACAGATTTCAAAGACAGTGAAGGCAATCCTGTATATGTCTCTATTGTTTCAACAAGTGGTGGTCAGTTAGAGCCGGGCATATATGAAGTTTACTGGTCCAGTTCAGGTCCTATTAATCAGACCCGTATCGAATAATAAAATAAAATTTACATTTTTTTTTTTAAAAAATAGCTTGTATTTACATTCATCTGCTGATGAATTGTAATATCTTCTTTTTTAATTTGTTTAATATAAGACTTAATATTAATCCCTTCAGGGTAATACTTATTTTTCTACTTTTATTTTATGATTTTTTAAACCTGTTTAAACATTTAATAATAACTTGTTATAAAAATACTATTAAGGCAATATTGCCTTTAGATGGTAATATTTTACGGAGTGGTTAAAATTTCAATATATAATGAAAACTCTTACGAACAGTCAATAGTGGAATTGTTCCAGAGTTTAGGATATAATCATTATTATGGGCCTGATATCGAAAGAAATTATAAAAGCCCTCTATTTGAGTCGGATTTGGGAAATTTATATAATATTAACACTTCTATTGATAGGGAAGCTATTGATGAGGCTATTAGATTAATTCGGGATTTCGGTATTGGTTCACTTGAGGAAATTAATGAAAAATTCATGAATTATCTTCAAAATGGTATTAATGTAAACTATTGGTATGGTGGAAAAGAAGAATCCACACATGTCAAACTTATTGACTATGATAATCTAGATAATAATATATTTACTGTTATTAACCAATGGACAGTTGCTGATAATGAGACCAAAATACCAGATATTGTTGTTTTTGTTAATGGTTTTCCATTAGTGGTATGTGAGCTAAAATCTCCATCCCGAGAGAATACAGATACATCTGAAGCTTATATGCAACTTAAAAAATATATGCAAGTTATTCCAACTCTTTTTAATTACAATGCTTTTTGTGTAATGAGTGATATGTCAACTTCAAAAGCAGGTACAATTACCGCCTCTGAAGACAGATTCATGGAATGGAAAACAACTGATGGGAGCTATGAATCAACACAATGGGCAGATTTCACGACATTCTTTGAAGGAATATTTGATAAAACAAGATTTATAGATATATTACAAAATTTCATTCTTTATTCAAATGATTCAAAAACTAAAATTAAAATTCTCTCTGCATACCACCAATATTTTGCGGTTAACAAAGCAGTAAAATCAACTGTCAAAGCTATCAGCAGCGACCACAAAGCGGGTGTATTCTGGCATACACAAGGAAGTGGAAAAAGCTTATCCATGGTATTTTATGTTAATAAACTTCAACAAAAACTTGAAAGCCCTACTTTTGTTGTCATTACTGATCGTAATGATTTAGATGATCAGTTATATTCGCAGTTTGCTAAATGCAGTGACTTCTTAAGACAAACACCAAAACAAGCCACAAGCATGAAAAACTTAAAAGAATTACTAAATGACAGAAAAGCCAATGGGATATTCTTTTCAACAATGCAAAAATTCGATGATTATGATGAATCACTAACAGATAGGGAAGATGTTATTGTAATCTCAGATGAAGCACACAGAAGCCAGTACGGACTTGAAGAAAAAGTAGATCCTAAAACTGGTGAAATAAAAATTGGTGCTGCAAGAAAAATACACAATGCCCTTCCAAATGCAACATTTATTGGATTTACCGGAACTCCAATTTCAAAAGCAGATAGAAACACACGGGAAGTATTTGGGGATTATATTGATATTTACGACATGACACAATCCGTAGAAGATGGAGCAACAGTACCAATATGTTATGAAAGTCGTATTGCAGATATAAATCTGGATGAAACAATATTACAGCAAATTGATGATAAATATTGGGAGTTAAGTGAAGAAGCTGAAGAGTATAATATTGAGCGAAGTAAAAAAGAATTAAGTAAAATGGAAGAATTGCTTGGAGCTTCGGAAATCATTAATGATATCTGCACTGATATTGTCTATCACTATGAAGATAATCGTGCAAATGAATTAAGCGGTAAAGCAATGATTGTAGCATATTCACGACCAATTGCAATTAAAATGTATGAAAAAATATTAGAACTGCGTCCTGATTGGGGTGAAAAGGTTAAAGTTGTAATGAGCGGTTCTAATAATGACCCGGAAGAATGGTTTGATATAATTGGGGACAAATCATATAAAAAAGAACTTGAAAACAAATTTAAAGATGATGATGACCCGATGAAAATAGCTATTGTAGTTGACATGTGGCTTACAGGATTTGATGTACCTTCACTTGCAACAATGTATATATACAAGCCGATGAGAGGACATAACTTAATGCAGGCAATAGCCCGTGTAAACAGAGTATTCAAAGAAAAAGAAGGCGGACTTATTGTTGACTATATAGGAATAGCATCAGAACTCAAAAAAGCAATGGGTGAATACACAGACAGGGACAAAAAGAAATACGGAGATCCGGACGTTGATAAAGTAGCATATCCAAAATTCCAGGAAAAATTAGAAATATGTGGTGATTTATTCCACGGGTTTGACTACTCTAAATTCTTTGGAGACAGTGATTTAGAAAGGTCAAAAGTTATTTCCGGTGGAGTAAACTTTATGGAAGATTTATCACGTGAAAAAATCAAAAAAGAATATTTAAAACAAGCACTTCTACTTAAAAAATGGCTATCATTATGTAGCAGCAGAGCCAGGGAACATGAAAGATTTGAAGCAGCATTCTTTGAAGCTGTAAGGTCAGTTCTTATTAAAGTTGCTTCAGACGGAAAATTATCTCTGCCAGAAATCAATAAACAGATTACAGAATTACTGAATCAATCAATTAAAAGTACCGGAGTAATTAATGTTATCAATGTAAGTGAAGAAGTATCACTATTTGACCCTGAATTTTTAGATAAGGTAAGAGCATTGGAATCTTCAAACTTAACCAGAACTATTTTAGAAAAATTACTGGATGATGAAGTAAAAATCTATACAAGAACAAACCTGGTTAAAGCCGAAGAATTTTCAGACCTTCTGAAAAAGACACGTAATGATTATATCAATGGCCATATTACTAATGATGAAGTTATTGAAGAATTAATTAAAATTGCAAAGCTTATACGTGAAGCACATTTGGAAGGGGAAAAATTAGGTTTAACTGAA